>SFLE01000042.1 GCA_004553495.1 Clostridiales bacterium
CTGAAGGACGAGATCACCGAGACCACCGTCACCGGTACCGAGATGTTCCACAAGATCCTCGAGTACGCAGAGGCTGGCGACAATGTCGGTACTCTTCTCCGTGGTATCGCAAAGAAGGATGTCGAGCGCGGACAGGTTCTCGCAGCTCCCGGCTCCATCAAGCCCCACACCAAGTTCACCGGTCAGGTCTATGTTCTGTCCAAGGACGAAGGCGGCCGTCACACCCCGTTCTTCAACAACTACCGTCCTCAGTTCTACTTCCGTACCACCGACGTTACCGGCGTTATCACTCTCCCCGAAGGCACCGAGATGTGCATGCCCGGCGATAACGTTGATATGAAGGTCGAGCTGATCACCCCGATCGCAATCGAGCAGGGTCTTCGTTTCGCTATCCGTGAGGGTGGCCGTACCGTCGGCTCCGGCGTTGTTATCGCTGTTGAGGAGTAATCCTGAATAACTCGCATAATTTTGACCCCCGAAGCAGCCGCTTCGGGGGTCGTTTTTTACCTTATTCCATGCATAAAGCCCGATATGTCAGCCGAGTGTATATCCCCGCCGATAACGCGCGTACCCTTAATATAAAGCACAGCGTAAACGGTTCCGGAAAAGCCCTCGTAGTTTGTGACCGCGTATGTATACTGCTTGCATCCGAGTCCGGCGTATGAGGCAAAATCATAGCCCTGACTTTTCTGCATGGCAGCGTAATCGGCGAGCGTTCCGTCGAGCTCCTTAGGCAGTATCACCGTGCAGCAGCTCTCGCTGTCGGGGTCTATCTCCCATCCGTAGCTTTCAAGGTACTCTTTGCGCCCCTCAAGCGCCGATACATCGAGCATATCGCTCGTGCTGAATATGCTGCGCGGATTGGAGCATAAAATAACTGCGGCAGCCAGAATAACGCCGGCGATGATTATTATCGCCACCGCACTCTTTTTCGTCAGCTTTAAACATTTTGTAAACATATTCGTATATTTGCCTTTTCCTATTCAAAATTTCAATACTTTATGTTATAATTCAGCGTGTATTTAAACATATGCTTTGAGGAGGAGAGTTATGCCGGCAATGCGCCTTGATAAGCTGCTTTCGGAAGCTACCGTGTTCACGCGCAGTAAGCTCAAGCAGATGATAAAAAGCGGCAGAGTTACCGTAAATGGCGCTGTCATAACCTCTCCGGAGCATAAGCTCGAGCCGGAAAATGCGCGCGTATGCGTTGATGGTGCTCCGGTCGAGTACTCAAGATTTCATTATTTCATGCTCAATAAGCCCGCGGGACTGCTCTCCGCGACCGATGACAGAAAGCAGAAAACGGTAATCGACCTGTTCCCGCCGGAGCTCAGACCCCGCCTGTTTCCCGTCGGCAGATTGGATAAGGACACGATCGGTCTGCTGCTCGTTACCGACGACGGAGACTTTGCACACAGAGTCATTTCGCCGCGCTCGGAGATCGTTAAAACCTACCGCGCGGTGACGGCTGAGCCCGTGAACGATGGTGATATTTCTGCATTTTCGCGCGGCATAGTGCTTGCCGACGGCACAAAATGCCTCCCTGCGGGACTTGAAAAATGCCCCGACGGAAGCTGCCTTGTGCATGTGATGGAGGGAAAATATCATCAGGTAAAGCGTATGCTCGCCTCGCGCGGAAAGCCCGTTATCGAGCTCAAAAGACTTCAAATCGGGGGGCTCAAGCTCGATGAGACCTTGGCGGAGGGAGAATTTCGTCAATTGATCGAAGATGAATTGTGCAGTGTGATTAAGAAATAATAACAAAATTTTCTGCTCTATATTTGGTGCTTTTATCAAAACATTTAGGCGTTTTTTTGAAAAGTTCACAAAAACAGCTCAATATTCTATTGAAAAAAGCACAAAAAAGTATTATTATGTAGAAAGCATCGAATATTATCTATCGTTAAAATACCCATAGACTTCAGTGGGAGGAAAAACGATGTCAAGCAGAATTTTTCAGAGCGTCATTTTGCAGATCAAAGAAGCCACTGACAGGTGCATCGGCATCATAGACGATCAGGGGTTTGTCATCACTTGCAGCGAGCTCCCCATGATCGGCTCGCGGCTCGAGGATTTTTCGAGCATGAGCTACGATCTGTCCGAGCCCGTATTCGTCAGCGGCGTTCGCACATACAAGGTGCTCAGCAATAACAGCGGCAAGTTCGACTATGCCGTCTTTGTTGAGGGCTGCGACGAAATGGCAAGAGTAAGCTGCATGATGGCAGCGGTCGCATTTAACGAGGCAAAGACCAATTACGAGGAAAAGTATAATAAGGCGGCTTTCCTGAAGAACATCATTTCAGACAACATTCTCCCCGGCGATGTTTATGTCAGGACAAAGGAGCTGCATTTCGCGCCCGATGTTCCGCGCGCGCTGCTGCTCATAAGGCAGGTCGAGCGGTCGGATGTCGCCAGCGTCGAGGTGCTCCAGAGTCTTTTCCCCGATAAGCAGCACGATTTTGTTATCAGCATAAACGAGACCGATATAGTCGTTATAAAGGAGCTGCCCGGCGGCGAAAACAGCGCCGAGGTAAAGGCCATTGCCGAGAGCCTCGAGAGCGTTCTCAAAAACGAGCTCCAGATAAAGAGCATCATCGGCATAGGCACCACCGCGCGCCACCTGCGCGAGCTGGCTGACCGCTATAAGGAAGCGCAGATCGCCATTGATGTCGGCAGAGTATTCGACTCGGAAAAAACGATAATAAGCTATGAAAATCTCGGCATAGGTCGTATAATATATCAGCTTCCGACAACGCTTTGCGAGATGTTCTTAAACGAGGTGTTCAAGAAAAATCCGCTTGAAACGCTCGATGAGGATACGCTCGAGACAATAAACAAGTTCTTTGAGAATAACCTCAATGTCTCCGAAACGAGCCGCAAGCTGTATGTGCACAGAAACACTCTTGTGTACCGCCTTGAAAAGATAAAGAAAATAACCGGTCTTGATCTGCGCGAGTTTGACCATGCCATAGTGTTCAAGGTGGCAATGATGGTCAAGCAGTATCTCGACTCGGTAAACAGCAACGGCCGCTGAAATAAGCTGGGGAGAGCATCCCCTTATCCGCAGGAGGAAAAGATCACATGGTTCAGATGAACAATGTAACGATGGTGTATGACAACAGTGAAGTTGCCGCGCTCGAGGATTTCAGCCTTACCATAAACGAGGGCGAGTTTGCGTTTCTGGTCGGACCGTCCGGCTCCGGTAAGACGACAATAATAAAGCTCCTCACGGGCGAGATCATGGCATCCGAGGGCGAGGTCATCGTTAACGGGTTTAACATGAATAAGCTTAAACGCCGCAAAATGCCGCAGATGAGAAGAACTCTCGGCGTCATTTTCCAGGACTTCCGTCTTATCGATAAAATGACGGTGTATGACAATGTCGCGTTTGCAATGCGCGTTGTCGGTGCGACCAACAAGTCCATAAAGGACCGCGTTCCCCGCGTTCTGGAGCTCGTCGGCCTTGAGGGGCGCGAAAAGCGCCTGCCTGCCGAGCTGTCCGGCGGCGAGCAGCAGCGTGTGGCTATCGCGCGCGCTCTGGTCAATAACCCGACCATGATAATAGCAGATGAGCCCACCGGCAACCTCGATCCGGTGCGCAGCCTTGAGCTCATGCTCCTGCTTGAAAAGATAAACGAGATGGGCACCACCATTCTTGTGGTCACCCATGAAAAAGAGCTTGTAAACGCCTTTTCTAAGCGCGTCATAGCGATAGACGGCGGTCACCTTATAAGCGACGGAATGGACGGGTACTACAGTTATGAAGTTGAATAGATACGGTTATCTTATAGGCGAGGGCTTCCGCAATATCTTCACTCACGGGTTTATGTCCTTTGCCTCAGTGACTATAATAATCGCCTGCCTCATAGTAATGGGCAGCTTCACTCTGCTTGATATAAACATCAATCAGATAATCGAGGATATAGGCAATCAGAACCAGATCCTTGCCTATGTCGATGAAAACATGACCGCTCAGGAAGCAACGGCGCAGATACAGACAAAGCTTGAATCGCTGGACAATGTCGCAAGCGTTAGCTTTGTAAGCCGTGCCGAGGCAAGAAAGACCTTCCTCGAGAAGTACGACGAGAGCTACATGGAGGGACTTGACGAGGAGGTTTTCCGCCATCGTTTTGTTATCCAGCTCGTTGACCTGAGCAAAATGGACGATACAACGGCTGCCATCGAGGGCGTTGACGGCATCGTAAAGGTAAACGCCCCCACCGCGTTTGCAGATAAGTTCATATCGGTGCGCAATGTTGTCAGCATCGTTTCGCTCGTGCTCATCGCCATCCTCGGCTTTGTTTCACTGTTTATAATGAGCAACACCATAAAGCTTGCTACCTACGGACGCCGCGAGGAGATCGCCATTATGAAGATGGTCGGCGCGTCAAACAGCTTTATCCGGTGCCCGTTCGTTGTCGAGGGTCTTGTACTCGGCATGGTCGGCGGCGGACTTGCGTTCCTTGCGCAGTGGGGGCTGTACAAAGCCCTTGAGACCAAGGTCGAGTCGAGCCTTGCCATTTCGTATATAAACATCGTACCGTTTACTCAGGTCTGGGCGATCGTTCTTGTCGCGTTCCTCGCGGTCGGCGTGCTCGTCGGCGCGGTCGGCGGCGTTATCGCGATTAGGAACTATCTCAAGGTGTGAGGGAAGTATAATGAAGAACAGACGGATATTTGTATCGGTAATTGCTATAATACTTGTCGTCATGATGATAGCGAGCCTTGTGCTCACCGTTATTCCGGTCATGGCAGACGGCTCTGCCGAAACCGCTCAGCCGGAGTGCGCCGAGGATTATGCCACCGTGCAGCAGACGGAAAAATAACTATTATGCAATATAAGCTTGACTGGCGGTCGTTAGACTGCCAGTCAAGCGTACTGTTATAGTAAAAGGGGAGACCGCATTGGAAAAACGCTCAAATTCCGGTTTCGGCAAAAAAATCAAGCTCACGCATTCTATAATAATATGCCTTGTCCTTATGGTCGCCACCGCGATAGCGACATATCTGATAACGACCGGCGGCTTCGGCGCTCAGGAGTATTTCAAGGATGCCAAGGCGCTTGTCGAGATCGAAAGGATCATAGATGAAAACTACATCGGCGATGTGAGCCGCGAAACGCTGTATGATGCCGCAGCATCGGCGATGGTAAGAAGCATTGACGATAAATGGAGCTATTACATGAACTCCGAGGAGTATGCCGCGTATAAGCTCTCGTCGTCAAACGAATATGCCGGCATAGGCGTCAGCATAAAACAGAACAGCGACGGTGATTTCGAGATAATGTCCGTTGAGGACGGAACTCCTGCCGCGACTGCGGGGCTCACAGTCGGTCAGCTCATCGTTTCCGTAGACGGTCAGACTGTAGACGGCATGACGACCACCGAGCTTCAGGAGCTCGTGCGCTCCAAGGTAAACAAAGACTTCCCCATGGTCGTTTCCGACTCTAAGGGAAATCAGTCAACGGTCACGGTCTCCTGCGAGACGATATATAAAAACCCCATCAGCTCGCGTATGATAGAGAATAACATCGGCTATATAAAAATAGCCAATTTCGAGGCGGGCAGCAGCGAGGGTACCATCGGCGCGATAGAAAAGCTCACGGCTGAGGGCGCGAAATCTTTCATATTCGATGTGCGTGATAACCCCGGCGGACTTGTAAGCGAGCTTGTTTCGCTGCTTGACTATCTCCTGCCCGACGGCGATCTGTTCGTGAGCGTCGATAAAGCCGGAAACGAGACTGTTCAGACCTCGGACAAGGTGTGTCTGAGCAGTAAAATGGTCGTTCTGGTCAATGCCAACAGCTACAGTGCGGCGGAGTTTTTCGCGGCGGCGCTGCAGGAGTATGACTGGGCTACCATCGTCGGCGAGCACACCACCGGCAAGGCTCGCAGCCAGATCACCATAGAGCTTTCAAACGGCGGTGCGGTGCACATTTCCACCAACAAGTACCTCACCCCCAACCGCGTTGATCTTGCCGAGGCGGGCGGCATAAAGCCCGATATTGAGGCGGTAAACACCGAAAAAGATACAAATGTACAGCTCAATGCCGCGATAAAGGCGCTGAGCTGACAGCGATAAAAAATAGGATAAAATAAAGGAGAGCTTAGTAATGGCTACCGAAAGCAACAGATTTAAAATGAGTCAGGAGCGTCTTGACGCGCTCAAAAAGGAGCTTCTGTTCCTTGAGACCGATAAGGCGAAGGAAGTTGCCGAGCAGATCAAGGAAGCGCGCAGCTTCGGCGACCTGAGCGAGAACAGCGAGTATGACGAGGCAAAAACCGAGCAGGGCAAGCTGTACTCCAGAATTGCGGAGCTGAAAAACCTCGTTGAAAATGCAGAGATAGTCGAAAAGGTTGACACCGGAATGCGCAAGGGCGCAATAACTCTCGGCAGCCGAGTCAAGGTGCGCGATATAGATGAGGGCTATGAGGAGGACTACACCATAGTCGGCTCTCAGGAGGCAAACCCCATGGAGAGCAGAGTTTCCGACGATTCCCCCTTCGGTAGAGGACTGTACGGTCATGTTGCGGGCGAGAAAATAACCGTTGAGGCTCCCGTAGGTGAGCTGCATTTCGAGATAATTTCCGTAGAGAACGACTGAGGATAACATATGAGTGAGAATAAGAACAATGAGAATGCCGTTCCCGAGCAGGAGCTCGGAGAGCTGCTCCAGATAAGACGCGATAAGCTCAAGGCACTTCAGGATGAAGGCAGAGACCCGTTTACCCAGACCCGTTTTGTAAGAAGCGCTTATTCGACCGAGATAAAGGATAATTACGACGAGTTCGACGGCAAGACCGTTCAGGCCGCGGGCAGGATAATGTCCAAGCGCGGCATGGGCAAGGCGATATTCTGCCACATAAAAGACGACCGCGGACTCATCCAGATCTACATCCGCAAGGACGCCGTCTCCGAGCAGGAGTTTGCGGACTTCCGCAAGTACGACATCGGCGATATAATCGGCGTTTCCGGCTATGTTTTCAAGACCAAGACCGAGGAGATCTCCGTTCATGCTCAGAAGATAACGCTGCTGTCCAAGAGCCTGCGTCCGCTGCCCGAGAAGTTCCACGGCATGACCAACACCGAGCTCAAGTACCGTCAGCGCTATGTTGACCTCATCATGAGCGACGACAGCCGCCGCAATTTCGAGATCCGCTCGAAGTTTATCAGCTATGTCCGCTCCTTCCTCGACGGCAGGGGCTTCATGGAGGTCGAAACTCCGGTACTTAACACCATCTCCGGCGGTGCCACCGCGCGTCCGTTTATTACCCATCATAATACGCTCGACATTGATATGTTCCTGCGCATCGCCACCGAGCTCAACCTCAAGCGCCTTATAGTCGGCGGCATTGAGCGCGTTTACGAGATAGGACGCATCTTCCGCAACGAGGGCATGGACACCAAGCACAACCCCGAGTTCACCACCGTTGAGCTGTACCAGTCCTATGCTGACTTCAACGATATGATGGACCTGTTTGAGGATCTGCTCTCCGGCGCAGCCAAGAGCATTCTCGGCACATATCAGTGCACATGGCAGGGCTTTGACATTGACCTCACTCCCGGCTGGGAGCGCCTTACCATGGCTGAGGCTGTCAAGAAGTATGTCGGGGTAGACTTCATGGCGATAGAGGGCGATGAAGCCGCCGTTGCTGCCGCAAAAGCGGCAGGCGTTGACATGGATAAGGTCGAGCCCACATGGGGTCACGCTCTGTATGAGAGCTTTGACCAGCTCGTCGAGGAAAAGCTCATTCAGCCGACCTTTATAACCATGCATCCCGTTGATGTTTCCCCGCTTGCAAAGCGCTCTCCCAAGGATGCGCGCCTCACCGAGCGATTTGAGCTGTTTATCTGCCGCAGCGAGATGGGCAACGCCTTCTCCGAGCTCAACGACCCCATCGACCAGAAGCAGCGCTTCCTCAAGCAGGTCGAAATGCGCGCCAAGGGCGACGACGAAGCCGGCATGATGGATGACGACTTCATAAATGCTCTTGAATACGGTATGCCTCCCACGGGCGGACTCGGCATCGGCATTGACCGCTGCGTAATGCTCCTCACCGGAGCAAGCTCAATCCGCGATGTCATCCTGTTCCCGACAATGAAGCCCTTAGATTGACCGAAACGCGAAAAAGCCCGTAATATCAAGGGTTTTCGGACACAGGGGAAACGAAAAACCTTACGCCTTACA
>SFLE01000005.1 GCA_004553495.1 Clostridiales bacterium
CTGATAAGCCTCAAAGATATACGCCATGACAGTGATGACAGCGTATGGTATGAGATGAAGTTTGCACATGACGACGGAAAAATGATCGCTACATATTCCGATGCATACGACTGGGATGAACGCACGGACTACTATGAAAATTATGAAGCAGTCTATGAGTGGAGCTTCTACTACTTCTGGTAATCAAGAATAAACGGAAAGCAATTGCTTTCCGTTTATTCTTTATTCCGCTGCTTCGGGGAGCTTGCATACATCGATCCACTCGATGGCGTTTGAGTATTTGTAAAGCTCTTCAAGGTCAAGCTCAATAGCGCTGTTTCCGCTTCCGACTGCCGGAAAAACGGTATCAAAACGTTTGAGACTTTCATCGAGATAAACATCAATGCCGTCGTTAATTCCGAATGGGCACACGCCGCCGACGGGATGCCCTACAAGCGAGAGAACCTCGTCGGGAGCAAGCATTTTTGCTTTCATGTGGAACTTATCTTTAAACTTACGGTTATCTATGCGGGCATCACCTGCCGCAAGGATGAGAATGCAGCTGTCATCCTTTTTAAATGACAGCGTTTTTGCTATACGCGCGCCCTCTACGCCGAGAGCGAGTGCCGCCAGCTCGACCGTTGCGCTCGATACATCAAATTCACGCACTCTATCCTCCATGCCAAACTGCCGGAAGTATGCTCTGCCTCTTTCAATGGACATAAATTATCACCTGCTGATCACTTGAGTATTATCTTGTTGAAATTTTTCTTGCCGCGCTTTATTACAACGCCGTCCTTGAGCTCCTGAGCAGAAAAGCTTTTGCCGATGTCCGTTACTTTCTCGTCGTTTGCGGAAACGCCTCCCTGCTGGATATTGCGGCGAGCCTCGGACTTTGAGGCGCACAGGCCGGTGAGAACGAGGGCGGTCATGATATCCACAGCACCGTCGGTGAGGTCGGCTTCGCTGAACTCGGTAGTAGGCATATCGCCGCCTGCGCTGCCGCCAAACAGAGCCTTAGCGGATGCTTCGGCTTTCTTTGCCTCTTCCTCACCGTGAACAAGCGCGGTGAGCTCGTAAGCGAGAATTTCCTTAGCCTTATTGAGCTGGGAGCCCTCCCACTGCGACATTTCCTCTATCTGCTCTAACGGCAGGAAGGTCAGCATGCGCAGACACTTGAGAACATCGGCGTCATCAACATTGCGCCAGTACTGGTAAAACTCGTAGGGCGAGGTTTTGTTCGGGTCGAGCCAAACAGCGCCCGCAGCAGTTTTGCCCATCTTCTTGCCCTCGGAATTGAGGAGCAGAGTGATAGTCATGGCGTGGGCATCCTTGCCGAGCTTGCGGCGGATGAGCTCGGTACCGCCGAGCATATTGCTCCACTGGTCGTTGCCGCCGAACTGCATATTGCAGCCGTAATGCTGGAACATATAGTAGAAGTCGTAGCTCTGCATTATCATGTAGTTAAACTCAAGGAAGCTCAGACCCTTTTCCATGCGCTGCTTGTAGCACTCGGCGCGAAGCATATTGTTTACAGAGAAGCAGGCACCGACCTCGCGCAGGAGCTCAATGTAGTTGAGCGGTTTGAGCCACTCGGAGTTTCGCAGCATTATTGCCTTGCCCTCGGAGAAGTCTATAAACTTCTCCATCTGTTTTTTGAAGCACTCTGCATTGTGCGCTATGGTCTCCTCGGTGAGCATCTGGCGCATATCGGTTCTGCCGGAGGGGTCGCCGATGAGAGTGGTGCCGTCGCCGATGAGAGCTATGGGGCGGTTTCCCGCCATCTGGAGGCGCTTCATAAGGCACAGTGCCATAAAGTGACCGACATGGAGCGAGTCTGCGGTGCAGTCAAAGCCTATATAAAATGTCGCCTTGCCATTGTTGATCATTTCCTTTATCTGATCTTCGTTAGTTACCTGAGCGATCAAGCCCCTTGCGACGAGTTCTTCGTAGATTTCCATGATTAATTCTCCTATTACAATAAATTTTGGTTGGAAGCCCAGCAACCAGCTGGGTTTATTTCCGTCTCATGCCTAAGCTACAATAAGGGGAGCAACTGGCTGACCATCACCTCACTGGGCTTTTATGTCCGCACGAAAGACTGCCAGTCATCCCCTTGTTGCAGCGTTCGATTTGAGCAGGTTGAGCCTTGGAGTTCGCGTCACCCAATAGATTGAATCGGCAATGAGAAAAGATGGATTCCGGTTGCAAATTCGCATTGGAGGAATACAAATGAACTCTGTTGGTATCGACATCTCCAAGGGCAGAAGCACAGTTGCCGTTATGTGTCCCTTCGGAGAGGTCGTTATCTCACCCGTTGAAGTCCGTCACACCGACAGTGAACTGAGCGAGCTGGCAAGGCGGCTCAAAAGTCTGGACGGTGAGACTCGTGTGGTCATGGAGGCCACAGGAAACTACCATGCGCCGGTTGCAAAGCTGCTCCACGACGCGGGGCTATATGTTTCCGTCGTCAATGCAAAGCTGGTGCATGGCTACGGGAACAACGATTTGAGGCGGGTCAAAACCGACCGAAAGGATGCCGTAAAGCTGGCAAACTACGGTATTGACCGATGGCTTACTTTGCCGAGGTATGTCCCGGAGGAAGATACCCGGCTTTTGTGGCTGAATTTTGGCATTGCCGCTGCACCGCCTGACCTCAACATAAAACATTGGCTGGCCGCCGTTTCATTTTTGAGATGCGAAGCGGCTTGGTTCAGTACGGCTTTTTTGCACACCGCATTACCTTGAAATTTCTTCTTGACTTTTCTTAGCAGGTCTTCCTTATAACTTCTTCGGCGGTTTTTGCCATGAATGCAATTATTTCGCTGCAATTTATATTGCCCTTGAGGTCTGCGCAGCGCACATAACCGTATTTCTCGCGGGCAATGCCCACGCATTGCTGCGCAATGGCCGCAACCTTCTGCTTAGCCTCGGTATTTGCGGCATCGTTAAACGGAAACACCAGATCGGTCGCCATGACCGCGCCTGCAACGGCTCCGCAGATCTCACCGCTTCTTAGACCGCCGCCAAATCCGGCAGACAGTGCCAACGCCGTTTTTTCATCCATTCCGGTATATTCGCAGCAGGCGGCAAATACCGACTGAGCGCAATTATATCCGCTTGCGTGATATTCCAATGCTTTTTGCCCTATATCCATGATAACCTCCAAAAAAATTAAGCCCCCTGTCGTTAAGACAGAGGGCGTAGTATACGCGGTACCACCTCTATGTGCCGATGCCTCGCGGCAGCGACCTCGGTGAGTGCAAGACTCTGCGCTGTATCGGGCGCACCCGTCATCGCCTACTAAAACCGTTCAGCGAGCCGCTCCAAGCCGTATTCACCTACCACGGCTCTCCCCTTTTCAGCAAGCAGGGTCTCTCTGTGCAACCGTTGGCAGACTACTTGTGCTTTTCATCGCGTTATCTTTTCGGATTATACTAAACTAATCGTTTCTTGTCAACTTATATTTATCCGCTGCCGAAAGCTGTTCCTCGGCGCCGGCAAGCGTCGTTTTCGTAACTACATCGCCGCCGTGCAGTCTTGCAAGCTCCATGCGCCTGCCCTGCCGGTCAAGCTCGTTTATAACGGTATAGGTCTTGCCGCCGCGCTCGACCTTTTCTATCTTGTCGTGGCAGTCGGCAAGCGCCGCTATCTGCGGCAGGTGAGTTATGCATAAAACCTGCTTGCCGCACGATAGGTCGGACATTTTTTCACCTACACGCTGAGCCGCAATGCCGGAAACACCGGTGTCTATCTCATCAAAAACCATGGTTTCTACGGTGTCGTTTTCGGAAAAAGCCGTTTTCATTGCAAGCATTATGCGGCTGAGCTCGCCGCCGGATGCGATTTTCGATATGCGCCCGAGCTCCATTCCGGCATTTGCCGAGATAAGGAACCTGACCTCGTCGGCTCCGGTGCGGTCAAAGCCTGCTGCATTAGCTAAGGGCTGCACATCGACCTTAAAACGAACCGATGGCATACTAAGGTCCTTCAGCTCCGAGCAAATGCGCTTTTCGAGCTTCTCGGCGGCAGCTTTACGGTATGAGGTCAGCTCCGCAGCCTTTTTAACGCAATCGGCAATGCACTCCGAAAGCTTCTTTTCGAGCTTTTTGAGCATATCATCGGAGTATTCGAGCGTGGAAAGCTCTTTTTGACTGTCGTCGAGCAGCTTAATGAGCCCTTCCTCATCGGCATTGTACTTTCTGCGCAGCCGCTTGAGCAGTGCTGTTCTGGCTTCAAGACGGTCGTACTCATCGGGCGAAAATTCAAGACTGTCCCTAAAGTCCCGTATGCGCTCGGCAGCATCATATATGAGAGAGGATGCGTTATCAATAATATCAGCCGTTTCCCTGAGCTCATCGGAGAGCTGGCAGGCGCGAGCCATAAGGCCGGATGCTTCGTCGACAAGCGATGCTGCATTTTCATCGCAGGCATACAGCGCGCTGTATGCTCCGTCAAGAGCCTCGGTGAGCTTTTCGGAGTTTCTGAGCAGATCGCGGCGTGCGGTGAGCTCGTCCTCCTCGCCTATCTTGAGCTCGGCTTTTTCGAGCTCTTCGATCCTCGCACGGAGTGTTTCGGACAAACGCTGTTTTTCATCCTCGTCCATCGAAAGCTGCTGTATCTCCTTTTTGCACCGCGTGTAAGCCGTGTAAGCCTCGGCAAATACAGCGCGCTGTGCATCGGTTCTTCCAAACCCGTCGAGATAATCGCGGTGCGACGCCTCATCCATGAGCTGCCGTCCGTCGTTCTGCCCATGAATATCAAGAAGCAGCGCGCCAAGCTGCTTGAGCTGCGCAACGGTAACGGGATTGCCGCACACACGGCAGTTATTCTTACCGTCGGCGGATATTTTCCGGCGAATAATGATCTCATCCTCAGGGTCAAAATCATTATCCTCGAACCATTTCTTTGCGGCATCCGTCTCAAAAACCGCAGATACGATACCGTATTCGGCACCGCTGCGCACGAGCTCGCGGCTTGTACGCGCGCCGAGAACGGCACCGAGCGAATCGATTATTATAGATTTACCGGCACCTGTCTCACCGGTAAGGACCGTAAGTCCTTTACCGAATTCAATATCCGCCTTTTCAATAACGGCTATGTTTTCAATATGCAGCTCAGTAAGCATATTTGACCTCTTTATCAGAACATTTCATCTATCTCATGGCAGAAGTCCTCTGCCGCCTTACTGTCCTTCATTGCGAGAAACGCTGTGTCGTCGCCCGCCAGAGTCCCCGCAAGCGTTTCGATATGCATGGAGTCAAGCGTTGAGCACGCAGCGGATGCAAGCCCAGGCAGGGTCTTTATAACGATAATATTCTGTGCGACGGCATACGAGGTGACGCTTTCTCTGAATATCTTGCGCAGACGCATCTCGCGGTCGTTATTCATGGATTTACCGCTGACAACATAGTGGTATCTGCCGCTGCTGCCGAGCTCCTTTACAAGATGGAGCTGCTTTATATCGCGCGAAAGGGTGGCTTGAGTGCTGGCAACTCCGCGCTCGGCAAGCGCCTTTATAAGCTGTCCCTGTGTTTCTATCTCCTGCTCGGAGATTATCTGGAGAATGACGCTTTGTCTTGAGGATTTCAAATGATTTTCTCCCTTCAGTAAACTTTATACTGCAATTTATCGAATGTGGAATCATAAAAGCTGCGCTGACCGATGTATATGAGGTCTGCAAGCTTGCTTGACTGGCTGACGATAACAATATCATCATTGGCAAGCTCAAATCCATCCGTTCCGTCAACGGAGACATAAGCCCGCCTGTCATGTATTTTTTCGGCCTGTATCGTGATCTTGTGCTCAGGCGAAAGGACAAAGCTCCTTGCCCCCATGTAATGCGCACATATGGGGGACACGATAAAGTTTTTTGCCTCGGGCTCTACGATAGGTCCGCCGGCCGACATTGAGTAGCCGGTAGAACCGGTTGGGGTCGAAATGATTATCCCGTCGCCGGAAAAGCCCATGATGCGCTCTCCGTCGCACCATGCGGTGAGCTTTATGCAGTCGCCCATACCGTGTATGACGGCGTCGTTCAGCCCGACATCCGAATATATCAACTCACCATTCCGTATGAGCTCGACATCTATCATCATGCGATAGCTTGATGAGTAATTTCCGGCAGCGGCTTCGAGTATAAGATCAAGCTCCTCCGGCTCAACGGATGCCATAAACCCCTTTGTACCTAGGTTTACGCCAAGCATAGGTATCTCCGTGTGGTTAAGATACCTCGCTGTGTGGAGAATGGTGCCGTCGCCGCCTATGACGATGTAAAGTGCCGCGCTGTCTGCGACCTTGCTCCATGCGGTAAGCGTTATGTCCTCGGGAATAACGGAGGCATCGTGCGCGCCGAAAACAGGACACACCGCCACGCAATAACCGTTTGTTTCAAGGAGCGATTTAGCTTCCTTTGTGAGTTTAAGCCCGCAATCTCTGTATGGATTAGGGCAGAGAACGATCAGTTTTGACATTTTTACCTCACAGACATTCGTGCGACGCCTCAACTACCGCCGCAGCATCGAGCTCAGGCGGTGTGCAGCTGCACTTTTTCATATAGCAAAGGTACTCGCGGTTGCCCTCAGGACCCTTTATCGGAGAATAGTCAAGGCCCATTACCGTCATGCCGACGGAGGGTGCAAACTCAAGGATGCTGTTTATTACCGACAGATGTACGCTCTTGTCACGAACAACGCCCTTTTTACCTACATCTTCCCTGCCCGCCTCGAACTGAGGCTTTATAAGGCATACGAGATCGCCGCCGTCTTTAATGAGTGAGCATACTGCGGGAAGCACAAGCTTTATGGATATAAACGAAAGATCCATAACGGCAATATCTATAGGATCGGGTATTTGCTCGGAGCTTATATACCGGATATTAGTACGCTCCATGTTTATAACGCGCTCATCCTGCCTGAGACTCCATGCAAGCTGACCATAGCCGACATCGACGGAATACACCTTGGCGGCTCCGCTTTTGAGCAGGACATCAGTAAACCCTCCGGTTGACGCGCCGCAGTCCATGCATACTTTTCCTGTAGGATCGACCGGAAAGACCTTCAGTGCCTTTTCAAGCTTAAATCCTCCGCGGCTTACATACGGCAGTGCAGCGCCCTTGACCTCAACATCCGCGTCAGGTGAAACCTGCATACCCGGCTTGTCCGCACGCTGACCGTTAACGAATACAAGTCCGCTCATTATAGTTGTTTTTGCCCGCTCCCTGCTTTCAGTGAGACCGAGGTCGAAAACAAGCTGGTCAAGTCTAACTTTTTTCACTTTACACCTCTCACGAGCTTTATTGCCTCATCCGCAAGGCTTTTATCGTCGAGCCTGCAGTGCTTCATGAGCTCCGGCACTGTGCCCTGTACAACTATGCCGTCGCCGAGATTTGCCGTGTATGCCGCTTTAAGGCACACACCGGCACGCTCTGCCGATGCCAATATATCCTCGGCAATGCACGAGCTGCTGCAAACATCCTCGCTCATAAGAAACACGCCGGTTTTCTTCATTGACGCAATTATCTCATCATAGGGGTGCAGATGAAGGCTCGAAAGCTTGAACACATCAGCTTCTATCCCCTCAGATGCCAGTATATCGGCAACGGAAAGCGCGGTATTTATCATGGTTCCGTAAGCCGCTATGGTTATATCCACGCCGTCTCTGAGTTTTACGCACGGAGAAAGATCACAGCCGGTGTACATATCTCCCTCGCCGCCGCGCGGATAGCGTATAGCAACGGGACCGTCCATTTTGTTGACCGCCTCATCGAGCATCATTTCAAGCTCGGCAAAGCTTGCCGGACACAATATCTGCATGTGCGGCACAGAACGGAGGTAGCTTATATCAAACGCACCGTGGTGAGTCTCTCCGTCGTTTCCGACAAGTCCGGCACGGTCAACGCCGAAAACGACATGGAGGTTTTGCAGCGAAACATCATGTATCAGCATATCATAGGCTCTCTGGAGAAAACCCGAGTATATTGCGACGACCGGTGTGAGCCCCTGCTTTGCCATTCCGGCTGCCATGGCAACCGCGTGCTCCTCGGCTATACCCACATCGAAAAATCGGTTCGGGAAGCGCTCGGAAAAGGCTGTGAGCCCCGTTCCCTCGCACATTGCCGCCGTTATTGCGACGACATTGTGGTTTATCTCGGCTATCTGCATGAGCTTATTTCCGAAAACGGAGGAAAAGCACGGCTTTGGAGCCGGCATTTCACCGGTCGCGGGATCGAATTTCCCAACGCCGTGGTACTTGTCGGGATGCTCTTCGGCATATTTGCAGCCCTTGCCCTTTTTACTGATAACATGGACAAGGACGGGCGTTTGCATTTCCTTCGCCCAGCGGATGACCGTTTCGAGCTGCTCAACATCATGCCCGTCAACGGGGCCGAGATAGTAAATGCCCATGGAGTCGAACATATTTGTTGGCAATATGGATTTTTTGAGCATCTCCTTGAGTTTGTGATTGGCATTATAAATGCCCTTCATGTTTGAGAATGCGCTTCTGTACCAGCGCTTAAAGTTTATATAGCCGGGCTTAACGCGCTCTTTTGACAGAAGATTTGCCATTCCTCCGACATTTCCGTTTATGCTCATGCCATTGTCGTTGAGTATCACAACCAAAGGCTCGCTGCTGCCGCCGACATTGGCAAGTCCCTCGTAAGCCAGACCGCCGGTGAGTGCACCGTCGCCGATAACGGCGACAACATCGTAGTTTTCCTGCTTTATGGTCCTCGCTCTCGCCATGCCCAGCGCCACGGATACGGAGTTGGAGGCGTGACCAGCTATAAACGCATCGTCATCCGCCTCGTAAGGTTTGGGAAATCCCGATAATCCGCCATAGCAGCGCAGAGTGTCAAACTGTTCTCTGCGGCCGGTTATTATCTTATGTGCATAGCTCTGGTGACCGACATCAAACACTATACGGTCGACCGAGCTGTCATACACTCTGTGCAGAGCCACCGTCAGTTCAACGGTTCCGAGGTTAGACGCAAGGTGACCGCCGGTTTTGGAAACACTGCCGATAATGAACTGGCGAAGCTCATCACAAAGCTGCGGCAGTTCCTCCGGATTAAGGCGTTTAATATCGTTAGAGGAATTGACTTTATTCAAAATATTCAAAACAATACCTCGTATGTAGTTGATTATTCGCAAAATATGCTATTTTATATAATAACAAACCACAGCGAATATTACAATAGATATTCGCTGTGGTTTTACAGATTATTCACTTCAATTCTTCCTGGAGACCATGGAATCGGCAAGATCGCACAGGAAATCTGCATCGCCGAACACGCCGGTGAGTGCGGTTTTTGCGCTCTCGGTGAGTTTTTCGACCATTTGCATACACTTTTCCTCGCCCAAAAGCGCCATATATGTGTTCTTATGCTCCTGCATATCCGAGCCGACGGGCTTTCCGAGCTGCTCGCTGGTGCTTATGACATCGAGTATATCGTCGCGTATCTGGAAAGCCGCGCCTACGCAGGCTCCGTATACGGCAGCAGTATCCATAAGCTTATCGCTCCCTCCGGCTGCGGCGACGCCCATTCTGCAGGCGGCGATGAGCAGCGCACCGGTCTTCCGTGAATTGATCTCGTCGAGCTCCGCTTCGGTCAGGTGCTTGCTCTCACCCACCATATCGAGAAACTGACCGGCGCACATACCGTCGCTTCCGACGGCATCGGCGAGTATCTCAACGCACTTTGACCTTGCCTCGGCGGGAAGCTCTGAGCGGGCGATCGTGCCGAACGCCTCTGCCTGAAGCGCATCTCCGGCAAGAACTGCGGTGCATTCGCCGTAAACCACATGATTCGTGGGCCTGCCGCGGCGGAGATCGTCGTTATCCATACACGGAAGATCGTCATGGATAAGACTGTAGGTATGCAGCATTTCTATTGCACAGGCAACCGGCAGCGCCTTATTGATATCGCCGCCCGAAATGCGGCAAAATTCAAGTACCAGCATCGGGCGGATGCGCTTGCCGCCTGCGGTGAGGCTGTATCTCATGGACTCGAGAAGTCCATCGTAAGGCAGTCCCGATGAAACAAAATATTTACTCAGAGCCGCATCTATAATGTCTTTATATTCCTTGGCAGTCATAGTCATTCCTCAAACGGCAGCTCTTCGGGCTCGCCGTCGGCACCCTTTCTAAGCTTTACGACCTTCTGCTCGGCCTCGTTGAGGAGCCCGTTGCAGTTGGATATGAGGGCTGTTCCCTCTTCAAACAGCTTCAGCGACTCGCTCAAAGGAGCGTCGCCCTTTTCGAGAAGCTTTACGATCTCATCGAGCCTCTTTATTGACTGCTCAAAGCTCGGTTTTTCTTTATTCATGGCTTAATGCCTCACTTTCTTCTACAGTGCAGTTTATAACGCCGTCGATGACGCGAAGGCTCAGCCTGTCCCCCTTATCGGCATCGTTAACGCTGCGCACGACACTGCCGTTATTGGTAGCTATGGTATACCCACGGCTGAGCACCTTGAGAGGACTCATTGCGTCCAGCGACGAGGCAAGGGCGACAAATCTGTGCCGGTTGGCGGAATTGAGCTTTTCTGCGGCGGCTATAAGCTTGCCCTGAACGAAGTCAAGCTCCGCTCGCTTTGACTCTATGTACACCATAGGATCCTGAAGCACTCTACGGCTTTTCAGATCGTCAAGCCTTGAGCTCAGGCGCATAATGCTTTTACGCACCGCCTGCAGCTGACGGATGTTCATATTATCAAGAAGCTCACGGATCTCCGCTTCATCCGGCACCGCTATCTCGGCGGCATTGGACGGAGTAGAAGCGCGCACATCGGCAACATAGTCGGATATGGTCACATCCGGCTCATGCCCTACTGCGGATATTACCGGCAGCTCGGACTCGTATATCGCGCGGGCTACCCGCTCATCATTAAACGCCCAAAGATCCTCAATGGATCCTCCGCCGCGGCCGGTTATTATGAGGTCCGCAACCTTATGGCGGTTTGCATAGCGGATGGCTCCGACGATCTCGGCGGGAGCCTCAACGCCCTGCACACGCACGGGAAGCAGAATGACCTTGGTAGAGCGCCAGCGCCTGCCGAGTATTCTTATCATATCGTGAACCGCTGCGCCGGCTGAGGAGGTTATAATTGCGATCTTCTCGGGATACTGCGGCAGCGGCTTTTTATGCGCCGGGTCAAACAGCCCCTCTGCTGCAAGCTTTGCCTTTAATTGCTCATACGCTATTTGAAGATCGCCAGTGCCCTCCGGCACAAGGTCAGAACAATAAAGCTGATATGCTCCGTCGCGCGGGAAAACCGATACACGACCAAAAGCAGTCACGCCCATTCCGCTTTCCGGACGAAAGCGCAGCTTAGACGCACTGCTTTTGAACATGACACATCGCAGACTGCTCTCGGAATCCTTCAAGGTGAAATAGTGATGCCCCGACGGATACATCTTATAATTTGATAACTCACCGCGCACACACACCTTGTTGAGCAAGGGCTCGTCATCTATGAGCGTCTTAATGATCTTATTAAGTTCTGAAACGGTCAGGCTCGTATCGGTCATTGCTCGGTCTCCGCTGTGACCTCTTTCGCGCCATCGCCGAGCCCTTCTCCGCGGATAAACCCGCCGAGGACTCCGTTTACGAACGAGACCGTTTCGGGCTCGTCATAGCCCTTTGCAAGCTCTATTGCCTCGTTTATGGCGGCTCCGGACGGAATGTCATCCATGTACAGTATCTCGCATACCGCGCACCTGAGGATAGCCATTGCGGTTTTGGATATACGGTCTACCTTCCAGCCTTGAGCATATTTTTCGATATACTTATCTATCTGCACACGGTAATCATCCATCGTGCGGACAAGGCGGGCTATATATTCGCGCTGCTTTTTCTCGGGATATTCCGCAAACAGCTCGTTTTCGGCAGAAAGTGTTTTATAATACTCCTCGTTAAAAAACTCATCGAGCAGCTCGTCCACTGGCCTACCAGTTGTATTTGCGGAAAAACCAAGCTGTACAGCTATCTCCCTTGCGGCGGATCTCTTCATCTTGCTACCTTACCCCTTGACTTACTTTTCAAACGCAACGCCGGACACATGGACATTTACTTCGGCTTTCTCTATACCGGTGACCGCCTGCACAACCTCGCCCACGGAGTTCTGCACTTCGCGCGCGATATTGACGATATTGCAGCCATAGCGAACAAGAATGATGACATCGACCTTAACGGTATCGTCGATTATTCTGACGGTGATGCCCTTGGACATGGACTTTATGCCGATGAGCTCGGCGAGTTCGCCGGTGGTGGTGTTGGAGATTGCGGCAACGCCGTCTACCTCGGTGACCGCAGTGCGGACCATTGCGGAAATAACTTCTTCGGATATATTTATGCTGCCGTTTTCGTCCTTGCAGCTGATGTAATTCTCACTCATGATTTTGCCTCCATTTTTAAATGCACCATGGGTGCACAAATTCTGTCATAGTATTGTACCACAGCCGAAGGCAAAAATAAAGACAAAAAGACGGGAAAACCCGTCTTTTTTACGAAGGTACTTCAATTACATTGAGCTGAGCTGCCGTGTAAGCGGTTTCGGAGGTCACGGTTTCGGTTATTCTGGCTACCGCCGCTTCGCTCAGGCCGTCCTTAGGTGCGGGAACTGCAACGGTTATCGAGTCCTCGCTCATATAGACAACGCAGTCGGCAAAGTCCTTGGCGAGGAGCTTATTTTCAAGCTGCGACTCCTTCATTGAGTAGTTTGCCATTGCTGATATTGCGTTCATTGCCGAATCTATCGTCTCCTGCGAGGCTGAATCCGACGCCACCGCGTCCTCAAGCATTTTCATAGCCTCATCGCGTGATACTTGCCGGTTGAGCCGCGCCTCGGCAAAATAACCGGAGGAGCTTTTCGTGTTTGCAGCTTCGTACGCCTCATTTGCCGCTTGCATTGCGGCATCCTCGGCCTTTACCATTGCCGGATCGGGCGTGCCCCACTTGTTGTTGTACGACCAGTTGAGATACACTGCTGCACAGACCAGCAGCAGTACTGCTGCAATAGTTATGTTTCGTTTAAGATGCTTCATGTTACCCTCCTATATTCGGTGCAGTTTTAATTACCTGTATCTTATCGCTTGAAAATCCGGTGAACGCCTCTACAGCCTTTACTACGCAGAGGCGAACGGCGGCATCATCCGCACCGTCGCATACGATCACGGCTCCGTTATCCGACAGCAGCGCTCTTGCATTGCCCACGCCCTCGCATTGCTCAAGCACCGTCTCGAGCCTTTGCTCATCTCCCTGACTTTCGACGCTTTTACTGCCGCTGCCCGATGCGGGAAAAAGCATTATTGCAAGCCCCAGGACAAGCGCAAGGATCGGATATTTATATTTACTTATCAGCTCTTTTGCCTTTTCTGTCATTGGTATTCGCTCCATTCCTGCTCATTTGAGCCTACGCCGAGCTGAGTTTCTATGTAATCGGTGAGCACCTGCTTCTGCTGCGGCGTGAGCCGAGCACATATCTTCACCTCAGTTGGATACCAATATCCATTGTCGCTCCAGCTCGCAAGCACTTCAACCGTTTTCAGTTCAGCGCCCAATTCATTGGCTTTGTCCAATATATATGCCCTGCACTCGTCTTCTATGATAGTGCGGTTTAAATTTTTGCTGTACTCAGTCCCATCTCCGGCGTATTTTTCCGCATCTAGTCGATTCTGAGCCATAGCCTGCGAATACGATGTAAAGTCAATGCCTGAAAGCGGAGATATTACGGCAAAGCACATTGCTATGCCGCACAGTATCGTCAGAACCTTTTTTACTCTGCCGGCGGGCGTTATCATCATTAAGACCGAGCAGACTATGCCGGTATAGATGACCGCTCTGAGCCAATCGTGCATTACCACAGCCATCAGCCGCCCACCGCCTTTATCGAGATCGTCATTGATACAAACAGTATTATTGCGCAGCTTCCCGCGAGACCTAGCATCATGCCTATGGCGCTGCCGATGCTCGAGGTAAGCTCGGACATTCTATCGCAGCCGAATGTGCGCACCGCCGCCGATGTGAGCTTATATGTGAGGTAATTAAGCGCCAACAGTGCAAACGGTGCGGCACAAACGGCAAGCAGCGCGAGCATCCCGAAAACACCCACACCGTTGCGGATAGCCTCCGCTCCCGCTACAACGGTTGAGGCTGCATCGGATATGATACCGCCCACTACAGGCAGTGCTGTGGATATTGCGGTTTTTGCGACCTTCGATGCGACTGCGTCCCCGCCCGAGGCAACGATCGAGCTTATGCTGATGTATATGGTGAATATTAAAGCGACCGCGGTCATTGAAAATATGCAGAGCTTCTTTATAAGACCTGCTATATCACTGAGCCTTGCATTTTTAAATGCTGCTGCCGCTACCGCTGCGGCAAGGTAGGCATAAATAAGCGGAAGGATAACGCTCTGTGAGACTGTGACGAACGCATCCATAAAAAGAACTGATGCGGCATATTTCACCGTGGCTGCGCCTATCGTTCCGCAGGCGGCGGATGCTGCGCACATCGCAGGCAGCAGCGCTTTTGAAAACACTGACAGAGCGTTTATGACTCCTGTTCCGGCGGAGGCAAACGAATTTACATCCGCAATACTTATAAGCGCTATCGCAGCGCAGCCCCCGAGGGATACATACTCCGGTGTTTTATCGTCAAACGCCGTCAGCACGGCGCATATGACAGCTATGGCTATTATGCTCAAAGCGCGCGTTACCGCGCCCTTAAAGCCCGATGAGAGCTCGTTTGTAAATGCCTCGGTTACTCTGTCAAGCCCCGCCTGGGTATCGCCGCCGACCTCCCCCGCTATGCCGTCGGCATAATCGGGAAGCGCATTATGCAGTGAAGAATCGTCATAGGCTTCCGCATAGCACGGAGTTATGAGCAAAACGGATATAAGAAATATCATCAGTGCAAATTTTTTCATATCAAACCGCCGATCGTATCCAATAGTGACCTTATCAGTGGGAGCGCGGTGAACAGAGCCGCCGCCGAGCCGGCTATCTCAAGCGCCGAGGCTATGCTGTTCTGTCCTGCATCCTTGCAGAAGCCGGTGCTTATATGTACAACTATTGCTATGCCAGCGCATTTGAGCACCGGCATGAACACCGCTGCGCTGAGTCCGGTGCATTCAATTGCATAGCGCAGCAGCTCTATGACCTCGCTTATCATTCCTACGGCAGCAAAGCATATGACAGCGGTCACGGCTATTGCTGCTGCAAGAGCGAGCTCCTGGTTGCTCTTTTTTATAAGCAGTATGCACAGCACCGCGATCATTGCGGCCGCTGCGGCCTTAATTACAATATCCATCAGAGCTGAAACAGCGTTTTTATAAGCCCAAACAGCTCACTGATCTTCTGAACAACGACTATCAGTACAACTACGAGGGCTGCAATTGTCGTCATAAGCGCCTGCTCGTCCCTGCCTGAGCGGGTCAGCAGAATGTTAAGCACCGCAACGAGTATGCCAACTGCGGCTATCTTGAATATAAGCTCAATTTCCATTTTTCCTCCCGTGTCACACCAGCATTATGGCGAGCATCAGTCCGGATGCAGCGCCTATGCCGATATACATTCTTTTGTTTGCGCAAAGCCCGCTTTGAAGCTGACTCTGCTCGGTGGAAATGACTGTTATACAGCGCTCTATGGCGGCAGACTGCTCGGAGGCTTCATATCTTCCGAGCGTGCTTCCGAGTGACTTTAGGGCGAGCACTGAGCGCGGAGATATGCCCCTTAGTCCTTCCGCTACAGCACCGTCCCATATGCTGCCGAAACTGTTTTCACCCAGGTGCGTAAGCCCTTGCTTGAGATGCTCTGTAAACGGTTCAATATACCTGACTTGTCCACACGAGATAAGCTCGATGATCTCATCCATGGGCGCTGAGCGCGAGCTTATCTCGCTTTTCATTATTCCGAGCACGGCTATAAGTCCGGAGTATAGCCTGTCAAGCTGCGTAAGCGAACGCGCCTTTATGAGCCCCGCTGCGGTGCAGGCAAAAACTATTATGGATGCTCCGAGCCAGCTCATGGCAGCACCTCGCAGCGGTAATGCCTGCGTCCGTTGTCGTTTTCAATGATTATGGCAAGTCCGAATATCCCCTCCTCAAGCAATTGCTTGTACACGGGACGCTTTTCGAGCTCCTGTACACTTCCGGCGTGCGCGCTGGCGATTATCCGTACTCCGCATCCGGCAGCGGTCTGGGCGGCGGGAATATCCTCGGGCGAGGAAATTTCGTCAACAACGATGGTCTGCGGGTTCATGGCGCGCAGCAGCATCATTGCTGCCTCCGCCTTGGGGATACCGGTCATCACATCGCAGCAGTCACCGAGCTCAAACTGTGTTTTTCCCCTGTATACTGCCGCAAGCTCTCCCCGCTCGTCGGCAACAGCCACCCTGTTTCCCGATAAAGACAGCAGGCGTATACTCTCGCGCAGCAGGGTGGTTTTGCCGCCTCCCGGAGGAGACAGAATGAGTATGTTATCGGTTTTCCCGATAAGTGCGGTTTGCAGTACATCTTGTCCGCAGCCTTTTATCTCGTGGGGTATGCGGATGGATAGAGAGCTAATATCTCTTATTCCGGTGATTCTGCCGCTGTGAACGATGCCGCAGCCACAAACGCCTATCCGTATACCGCCGCGGCAGCTTATAAAGCCCTTTGCTATCTCAGGCTGTGCTGTGTGCACCGAGGCATTAGTCGCTTTTTCCACAACGCAGGCAATATCGCCGTCTGTAACTGACTGCTTACCTATGACTATCTCTCGCCCGTCAATGAGCGCCGTTGGCATAACGCCTGTCCTAAGCCTAAATTCCTCGGCGTTTTCATACTCTTTTCCGAGGACTGCTGCCGTTTTTGCCGGCAGCAGTCTCACAGCTTCATCGTATGCGTTCATAGGCTCTCCTAAATGACCGGTATCAGCAGCAGTCTGCCGTCCGGTTCGCTGGTCTCTAGACCGTTTACCCTTTTGATGAGCTCAACATCGGATCCGAATTTTTTTGCAGCATCCCAAAGGTCACTGTCGTTCCATCGGCACATATATGCCGCCGCGCCGTTTCTTGCAAGCTCTTCCTCGAGCTCATCTACCTCGGATATAACGCTGAGCTTGCTTTTTGACACGGTGCTTGACTCAAGACATATGCTGACACTTGCGGAGACAGTATTCCCGTCAAAGCTGACGGAGCAGTCGGTGCACGCGGCATATATATGCTCAAAGCCGCCGCTCAGCTCCGCCTCGGCTCTGCCGCGGGCTCTGCATGAGCGCAGTGCTCCGTCAGCGTCTGTATATATCACATCGACATACACCGGAACGAGTACCTTGCCCTCGTCGTCGGAGAGCTCCGGATTCGATAAAACGGTATGTGAGCACGATACTGAGCTTATACCGTAATCCGAGCTGTATGTAAGCAGAACACTTACGCTTCTTTTTTCGCATGCCGTACCGTTTATGATCTCAAGGTCACTTTTGTTCAGCTCGAGAGCCTTTCTGCATGAATAAGCATCGCTTACATAGTCGATGCTCTGCTCCTGCACGCACACGACCTGCACCACAGCCCTAATGTCTGCGGAAAGCTTATTCTCAAACGATTCAAAATACTGACCTGTCACCATTGCAGTGGCGCTTACCTCTGTTGCCGACGGCTCGTCGGGGAGCGTGAAAAGCTGAGAGAAAGCGAGGTAAAAGTGAACGGGCTGCAAGGTATCGGACACTATGTAAAGCGCTTCGATATCCATTCTTCCCTTTACAACGAGCTTGCTTCCGACGATCTCGCTGCCCTCTACTGAAGCGGTCGTGAATGCTTTTACAAATTCGCCGCCGTCAACACTTTCAGGTAACTGCAATTCATCCTCAAGGCTAAGAGACTTCTCGCCTGCAAGGGTGATGCTCTTATACTGCGCAGAGGCTGTTTTGAAAAACATTTTCTCCGGAACCGTGTCCGGAGCCTCCGTCCAGCTCATATCGGCATACTTATAGCAGCTCTGCTCCATGTTTATTACCGCGTTTATAGCGACCTTCCTCGGGTTTGACGCTCTTGCGTCCATGCTTATGCCGGTTATTCTTGAGACCGACACGGTCGTGCTGTCGGCGCCGGCGGTATCGAATGTGACCTCAAACGGGAAAGTTGAGCTTATAAAGCGTATCCCCTCGCCGCTTTCGGGCACATACAGCACCGTGGCATCAAGCTCGCCCGATATGCTTACCGCGTCCTGCCGAACATTCTTTTCGCGGATCCGGCACTGCTGACGGCAGCACAAAATGCGCTGAATGTCCTCCATCGTGTCGGGCACGATGATTTCCTCGCTTAGCTGTGAGCTTGACTGCGACGAGCACAGCAGCTTATACTCGCTTTTTTCCCTGCATTTAAGTTCGACCTTCATGGCATTTCTCCTTAAAATCATGCTTTGTACAGACTATGCCGGACTTGCCTTAGTTATTACACCGGTTCTTACCTGCAGCGATAAAGCCATATGCCGAGGCATATAAGCGCCGCGGCGAGCATGAACCACCAAAACTGTGTCGGAAGAATAAGCGACAGGATTATGATGACTCCCGAGATTATCGCCAATGCAGCAAACAGCGCACATGGACCTTTACGCAAAAAACCGCCCCCAGCACACGCGTTTTTTATAAACACTATGCCGGGGACGGCTTTATTATTCTATTTGTTTTCCCAAAACTTATTCTTTGAGATCATGTCGTACAGTCTTACATACGAATCATATCTGCTTTTTCTTATCTTCCCCTCATGCAGCGCCTGAGTTACGGCGCAGCCGGGCTCCTTGAGATGGGCACAGTCGGCAAAGCGGCAGGAACCGATATGCGGCTTAAACTCTCTGAAATCATATTGCAGATGCTGTTTTTCAATGGTCTGCATCATCTCAATCTCAAACGATGCAAAGCCCGGTGTGTCGGCAATGAATGTGCCCTCACCGGCATCAAATAGTTCGACATGGCGCGTTGTGTGTCTGCCTCTGCCAAGCTTTTCACTCACTTCGCCTACGGGGAGCTTGAGTTCTGGCAGCATTGCGTTCAAAATACTTGATTTTCCGACACCGGAGTTGCCGGTGAAAGCGCATATCCTGCCGCGCAGAAGCTCTTTGAGCTCATCAATGCCTTCGCCGGTCTCGGCGCTGACTCGCAATGTCTCAAATCCGGAGGATGAGTATATGGAATACAGCTCATCGGCGGGGTCAATATCCGTTTTGTTTATGCACACGATCAGCTCACAACCCGCTTCCTCCGTTATAACAGACACTCTGTCTATTAAAAACGGGCCTGTTATTGGATTTGTGTTGGCCGCTATAAACACGAGGGCATCTATATTCGCAACCGCGGGGCGAATGAAGAAGTTTGATCTTTCATGCACGCCGGTGACATAGCCCTTTGTTCCGTCGGCATCGAAGCTGACGGCATCGCCTACAAGCGGAGATGTGCCATCGAGACGAAATTTGCCCCTTGCCCTGCACTCGTACACATTGCCCTGCGCGGCTACATAGTAAAAGCCGCTGAGAGCCTTGATTATGATACCTTCCATTTAGCCTCCGCTTCCGGACGAGATGGTGAAATTTATCTTAGTGTGCTCCTCGACCTGCGTTCCGGCGGCTACATTCTGGTCTATGACCGTTCCAGCCTCGAGGTCGCTTTCAGCAGTAGTTATGGTGCCTACGCTGAGCTTGCTGCTTTCGATCTTCGCTATGGCAGCGTCCTTGGTCAGTCCCTTGAGCTGCGGCATCTGAGTCATGACTATTTCGGGCCCCGTGCTTATAACGATCTTTACCTCGGAATCCTCGTCGGCTGCAGCTCCCGCTACAGGCTCGGTGCTTATGACATAGCCCTTTGTTATACTGTCAGACGGTGCCTGAGTAATGGAATACCTGAATCCGGCATCCTGAATGCTGCTTATAGCCTCATCCTTATCCAGATTTATAATATTAGGGACTTTAAGCAGCCGCTTTTGATCGTCAACGGTCTCCGCTGCGCAGATGAGCTCTATCTCTATCTTATCGCCCTTGGAGCCTATCGTCTTGTCCTTTCCGGCTTCCGGAGTCTGCGAGAGGATAATCCCGTATTCATGCTCAAGATCGACCTTGAAAGTGACCTTGAAATCATATATCTGCTTATTATCCTTATCGTTTATGACATCCTCATAGTACCTGCCGACGAAATTATCGACCTTGACATTTACAGGGTCTGAAAACATATCCTTGATAATATAGCCGTAAAGAAATACGAAGACGACGACAATGAATATCAGCACCGCGAGAAAACCGGTCTTGAACGCGAGCTTTCCGCCGCGTTTGCGTTTTTTAGGCTTTTCAACCGGCTTATCGTCAATAAGTATGGAGTCGGTATCCTCAAGTATGTGGTTTGCAAGGCTCTGATTTTTAAACTGCTCGAGATCATCAAGAAGCTCTCCCGCCGTCTGATATCGCGTGTCAATGTCGGAATCCATGGCTTTGAGGCATATCCGTTCAAGCTCCTCGGGCACATCGGGCGCTATCTCGCGGGGATTGACCGCCTGGGTGTTCATATGCATGACGGCGACCTCAACATCGGAGTTGCCTACATACGGCAGCTTTCCTGTGAGCATCTCATACATGACGATACCGAGCGAATATATATCGCTGCGTGCATCGGGAGCAGCGCCTCTCGCCTGCTCAGGCGCTATATAGTGGACAGAGCCAACGGTCTCGCCGTTGCTTTCCTCAATGTCATTTTGCAGTGAGGCGATACCGAAGTCTGCGACCTTTATCATCCCATCCTTGAGCAGCATGATATTCTGAGGCTTTATGTCACGGTGGATTATGCCCTTTCCGTGGGCATGCTCAAGAGCCTTGGCGATCTGTATGGCAAAATCAAGCGCCTCGGATGGGTCGAGCGCGCCCTTTTGCCGCAGGTACTCCTTGAGCGTTATGCCGTCTATGAGCTCCATGACTATATATTCAACATCATCGCTGTGGCTGACATCGTAAACAGAGACGATATTCGGATGAGAAAGCATGGCAACCGCCTGCGATTCAGCGCGAAAACGCCTTCTGAACTCCTCGTTTGCGGCGGTCTCATCCCGCATTATCTTAACGGCATCGTATCTGTTGAGTCTGTGACACAGCGCCTTATATACATTTGCCATGCCGCCGGAGCCTATGAGCTCAATTACCTCATAGCGCCCGTCAAGCAGCTTACCTATATATTTGTCAGTACTGTTTTTCATATTGGCACCCTCGAATGTCAAGTTTTAACAAGCACGATAGACACATTGTCCCTCGCACCGCGCTCAAGCGCAAGCTTCATAAGCTTTCTGCAAACATCATCAGGCAGAGCGTTTTCGGTGTAATAGTCGTGGATCTCCTTATCGGTGACCATGTTGCTCAGTCCATCCGAGCAGAGCAGAATGCCGTCGCCCTTGGCAAGCGGGCATTCAAAATAATCAGACTCAACGCTGCAATCGACTCCGAGAGCACGCGTGATAATATTCTTCTTTGGGTGATGCAGAGCCTCCTCGGGGGTTATCGCCCCCATGGATACAAGCTCCTGAACATACGAATGGTCGCAGCTTATCTGCTTTATGCCCTCTTTTGTCAGGTGATAGGCGCGGCTGTCGCCAACATTGACGAGATAGGCCTTGCGGCGGGCGATTATGCCGCCGACAAGAGTGGTGCCCATACCGTCGTAATTTGCGTCGAAGCGGGAGTATTCATAGACAACGCCGTTTGCCTCGTCGCAGCTATCCTTCAGCAGCTTTTCCTGGTTTCCCATGAAAAGGCGCGGAGCCGCAAGGCTGTCATAAACACGGCTGACAAACTCCTTGCTCGAAAGACGGCTTGCGAGGTCTCCGGCTTTTGCGCCTCCCATACCGTCGCAGATGACCGCGACGACGCAGTTTCTCTTGTCGCAGTTTTCGATTATATAGCTGTCCTGATTTTCGCTTCTGACCTTACCCTTGTCAGTGATCCCGAAACTTCTCATTTTATTTGTCCTTCTGCATCTTTCTGCGAAGCTGACCGCACGATGCATCCACATCGCCGCCGAGCTTACGCCGCACGGTGACATTAACGCCGTTTTCCTCGAGAACCTTTACAAAAGCTTTTATGTGCCCCTGTGTTGACGGGTGAAAGCGACTTTCCTCAACATGGTTCATAGGGATAAGGTTAACATGCGCGCTGACATACTTTGCTCTTTTCGCAAGCAGCTGCGCATGATATTCGGTGTCGTTAACGCCGTCTATCATTATATATTCAAAGGATATTCTGCGTCCGGTGCGCTCGTAATAGCGCTTGCAGCATTCCATGAGCTGCTCAACTCCCCTGCCGTGATTGGCAGGCATTATCTTTGAGCGGGTCTCATCGTCCGGAGCATGCAGAGATACCGACAATGTCAATTGTAAATTAAGGTCCGCCAGTTTGTCAAACATTTCTGTAAGCCCGCAGGTGGAAAGCGATATATGGCGCATGCCGATATTCATACCGTCGGGCGAATTTACGAGCTTTAGAAACCTTACCACATTGTCAAAATTATCGAGCGGCTCGCCGATGCCCATGAGAACGATATTAGAGATCGTCCTTCCCGAATCGAGCTGCGAAAACATGACCTCCTCGAGAATTTCCCTCGCCTCAAGACCTCTGACAAGGCCGCCTATCGTCGATGCGCAGAAAGCGCATCCCTGACGGCAGCCGACCTGCGTTGAAACGCAGACGGTGTTTCCATGCTTATAGCTCATGACGACGGTCTCGACCGCGTTTCCGTCGCTGAGCTCCCAAAGGTATTTTATTGTGCCGTCAAGCTTGGATACCTGCTTGCTGAGCACCTTGGGACGGTAAAGCGTGTAGTTCTCCTTGAGCTTTTCTCTGAGCGACTTTGGAATATCGCTCATCTCGTCTATATCGCCGATGCCTCTGCCGAGCCATTTAAACACCTGTTTTGCGCGGTATCTTGGCTCGCCGAGCTCACTTAACAGCTCCTCAAGCTCCTCCGGAAGCAGATTTCTCAGGTTTTCCATTATTTTCTCCTCAGTTTACAGATAAAAAAGCCATCCGTGCCATGAATATCGCTCCAAAATGTCATATAGCCTTTGCCTGCTGTCTCGCCGTTGGGAAGCACAAAGCTCTCAGCGGAAAACTCAGGGTGCCTTTCTAAAAACGCAGTCACTATATCCTCGTTTTCCTCCTTGAGCAAGGTGCAGGTGGAATACACAAGCACACCTCCGAATCTGACGGCGCTTGACAGATTTTCGAGTATCGCTGCCTGGATCGGCGGAAGTCCGGCACTGTCGGTCTGCGGCTTAAATCGTATTTCCGGCTTTTTTCGTATGACACCGTAACCCGAGCACGGAACATCGGCGATTATGACATCATATTTATCGCTTACAGGCTCTCTTGCGTCACGCGCAAATGCGTTTATGGAGCTGAGTCCGAGCCTTTGCGCTCCGCTTTCAATGAGCCGTATCTTTTTCTCGTGAATATCGCAGGAATCTATGCTGCCGCGGTCCACCATAGCGATGGCAGCGGCAAAGCTCTTGCCTCCGGGGGCTGCACAGGCGTCAAGAACACGTGCGGTCTCATTGAGTTCCGCGCACAATGCAGCGCACTTGGCGGCAGGGTCCTGAACATAAAACAGTCCCTCATTAAAGCCCGGCATTGCTGTGACGCTTCCTGATACAGTGATGCAATCCGGCAGCCAAGGATGCTTTGAACAGACCACGCCAGCATTTTTGAGCATTTTCATAAGCTCGTCTGTGCCGGTCTTGATGGTGTTTACCTGCAAGGTGGTCTCCGGTGCGCTGTTATTTGCCTTTAAAAGCGCCTCGGCACCGTCGTAACCACGCCTATCGACCATATACTCGGCAAACCACAGCGGGTGGCTGTATTTTACCGACAAATACGAAGCGGTGCCCTCGTCCGGAATTTCCGGCAGCCTTTCGGCGCTGCCGAGCTTTCTCAAAACGGCGTTGCAGAAGCCGGCAGCCCTTGAATAGCCAAGCTTTTTACACAGCGACACTGCCTCGTTTACTGCGGCTGACACGGGTATCTTGTCCATGAAAAGTATCTGATATGCCGCACAACGCAGAATATCCCGAACCTTTGGCTCAATCTTTGACGCGGATCTGCTGAAATGATCAATATAGAAATCGCAGAGGGTCATATTCTGGAGAACGCCGAGACTTATACCGACCGCCAGCGACATTGAACGGTCATCCAGCGCGTATTTAGTTTTCACGGTATCGGTCAGTGCCGACGACCATGCTCTGTCCCGCCTTACCCTTTCAAGGGCATAGACGGCGGCTTCTCTGGCTTTATCCAATGCTTAATCCTCTATCTTTATGGGGTGCCCGAGCAGATAATCCGCTGCTTTCATGCGCTTTTTCCCGGGTGCCTGAAGCTGAGTTATCATAACCGTTTCGCCGCCTCCGCAGGCGACCTCTATACCGGCTTTGCCCGCACTCACGATGCTTCCGGGTGCTTTCTCGGTCTTTGTTTGTGTGTATTCGGCTCCGTATATCTTAAATGCTGCGCCGCCGAGCTCCATTGTAGCAACGGGCCACGGCTGCAATCCGTATATCCATTTTATTATTTCTCGCGGCGATTTTGTCCAGTCTATGGGGCTCAGGCTCTTGTCGAGCATTTTCACATAGCTCGCTTTGCTGTGGTCCTGCGCTGTGCGGGGGGCGCAGCCGGCATCAATATCGCGCAGCGTTTTGTCAAGCAGCTCGGCACCCATTACCATGAGCCTGTCAAACAGCTCTCCGGATGTCTCAAATTCGCCTATCTCAGTCTCGGCAGTATAAATTATGTCGCCTGTATCCATCTCCGAGGCGAGATACATCGTAGAAACTCCGGTGACCTTATCGCCGTTGAGCACTGCCCATTGGATGGGGGCGGCTCCTCTGTACTTGGGCAGAAGCGAGGCGTGGACATTAATGGCACCGTATTTGGGCACTGTCAGCATATCATCGGGCAGTATGCGCCCATACGCTACGACAACGAGAATGTCAGGCGCAAGCTTTTTTATAAGCTCGGTCGCGCTGCCGTCGCGCAGCTTTGCCGGCTGATAAACGGGAATACCGTTTTCCACCGCAAGCTCCTTGACGGGGCTGAACGAGAGCTTCATCCCGCGGTCACGCGGCTTGTCCGGCTGGGTGAACACCGCGGCAATATCGTATTTTTCATCTATGAGCTTTTTAAGCGATGCCGCCGCGAAATCCGGCGTTCCCATGAAAACAATGCGCATTAATCTTCCTCGCTTCCGCTTTTGATCTCATCCTCGCTGAGCATACGCTCTGCCTTTTCCGTGAACAGATGTCCCTCAAGATGGTCGAGTTCATGGCAGATGCATCGTGCAGTAAGCCCATGACCTTCATATTCAAACCACTCGCCGTTGCGGTCCTGCGCCCTTACGGTCACGACCTCGGGACGGCGGACGATCCCGTACTCTCCGGGTACGCTGAGGCAGCCCTCCGCGCCGACCTGTTCGCCGGAGCTTTCAACGATAACGGGGTTTATGAGCTCAAGTATCTGCTCATCCTCGTCCTCGCCGACATTAGTCTCGATAACGAGTACGACTCTGCGCAGTATACCGACCTGAGGAGCTGCAAGTCCGACTCCGTTTGCGTTTTCAAGCGTTTGTGCCATGTCGTCAAGTAGCTGGTGCAGTCTGTCGTCAAACTTCATCTGCTCGCGGCAAACCTTGTGAAGTATTTTATCTTCCTTTGTAACTATGTTTCTCAGCGCCATATTCTGCTCCTAATCCGACGGGTTATTGTCAGCAAACACGCTGACACCCCTGTATTTTCCCGAGCTGCTGCACCGTATAAGTGTGTCAGATACTATCGCTCTGACGGCTTTATCGGCTTTGCAGCATATATTTACTCTGTATCTGTACCTGTTATTGACCTTTACTATCGCCAGCGGTGCAGGTCCGAGAACCGCGGCACCGCCGCCGAGCGATGCTCTGAGCACCTTGGCAATATCAGTGCAGCACCTGATAACTGCACTTTCCTCCGCACCGGATGCGGTTATAGATATAATGTCGGCAAACGGCGGCGTGTTTTGCAGCCTGCGCATGCTGAGTTCGGTTGCGTAAAACCCATCATAATCCTGCGCGGCGGCGAGGCGGATGGTCTCGTTCTGCGGCGTGAATGTCTGAATGACAGCCCTTCCGGGCTTGCTGCCTCTGCCGCTTCTGCCTATGACCTGTGTTATCAGCGAAAATGTGCGCTCTCCGGAGCGGTAATCGCTGCAGTAAAGGCTTTGGTCGGCGGATATTACGCCGATAAGGGTGACATTTTCAAAGTTAAGTCCCTTGGTCACCATTTGCGTTCCGACCATTATAGGAATCTTTTCGTTTTTAAACTTGCCCAACAGCACATCGTGGCTGCCGGCAGCCTTAACGGTGTCGGTATCCATTCTCAGCACTTCCGTGTCGGGATAAAGCTGCCTTAGCTCCTCCTCCACGAGCTGAGTTCCAGCACCGACATATGTCAGCATACCGCCGCACTCGGGGCAAGAGCTGTCAACTCTCTGCGAATATCCGCAGTAATGACACATCAGCCGCTTATTTACGCTGTGGTATGTCAGCGATACGCTGCAATTCGGGCATTTGTATATGTGTCCGCAGTCGCCGCAGCAGATAAGCTTGTTGGCTCCTCTGCGGTTAATAAACAGAATACTCTGCTCGCCGCGCTCGATATTCGTTTCAAGCTCCGATCTCAGGACCGAGCTGAGTTCACTTCCGTTTCCGGAACGGAGCTCATTTTTCATATCGACTATCGTGACGGACGGCAGCTTCATCTCATTATACCGCTCTTTGAGCTCAAAATAGGAGTACTTCCCTGTTTCGGCGGCATATCTGCTCTCTATATCCGGCGTTGCCGAGCCCAGGAGCAGCAGCGACGAGGTCTTGGCGCAGCGGTATTTCGCTATATCGCGCGCATGATAACGCGGGGAGTTTTCGCTTTTGTAGCTATCCTCCTGCTCCTCGTCGATGATGATGAGCCCGAGATCGTCAAACGGGGCAAACACTGCGCTGCGAGTGCCTATGACAAGCCGTGCCTCGCCGTTTTTTATCCGCTTCCACTCGTCATAGCGCTCCCCGAGGGAGAGACTGCTGTGTAAAATGGCAACATCATTGCCGAAATAGCCAGAGAATGTTCGTATCATCTGCGGAGTGAGAGCGATCTCGGGCACGAGCAGTATCGCGCTTTTGCCGGCGTTGAGCGTGTCGGCGATAAGGTGGATGTACACCGAGGTCTTGCCGCTGCCGGTAACCCCGCACAAAAGTGCAGCCTCGGGCGACGGGTTGGAAAGCAGCGAACGCAGTCCGTCATAAACGCCCTGCTGGGAGGTACTGAGCACCGGAAGCGGCTGAAGCTTTCCGCTCCAAACCTCCGGTCGCCGGAAAACCTCTTCGTGCTCAAGCTCCACAAGCCTCGCGTTTATAAGCGCGTTGAGCGATTGCCGCGACGCACCGGTAAAATGCAGAGCCTCACGCACGCTCACTCTTCCGGCAGTGCTTAAAATTTCAAGCAGCGATGCCTGCATGGGAGCCTTGCGCCGCTTCTGCTGCGCAGCGGAATATGCTTCGGAAGCATCGACTGTGAGCTTTATCATCTCGCGCGTTTTATCGTTAACGCGACGCTCACCATCGGGCTTAAACCAAAATCCCGCGGGCAATATCGTTTTCACTGCATCGTAAACCGTGCAGAACAGTCTGTCATGCATCCAAAGCGCAAGCTTTAGCTGCGCGTCTGTCAGCACGGGGTGCTCGTCAAGACAGCTTTCTATAGGCTTTAGCTTTTCATACTCGCTTTTGTCCGTGAGCGCAAGCACTATGCCCTCGCTGCGGCGGTTGCCGCGCGAGAACGGCACAAAGACTCGCATTCCCGGCATAAGCTTAGCCTGCATACTCTCGGGTATGAGATAATCGTAGGGCTTATCAAGACTATATGTTGCGGCTGCTACCGCAATTTTTGCTATGTGACTATCAGGCATTCCCGACCTCAATTAAGCAAAATTCAGCGGAGCAGAAGGCTCCGCTGGATAGTTATCGTTTTTCTATGGTGAGCTTACCGGTGTAAACCTCGTCGATAGCGGCGGAAACCGGCTTTTTATCGAGAATGGTGCCGTTCTCTTCGGCGGCGGCGGATATTGCGCGGGCTCTTCTCGCAACGAGATTTACCAGCTGATAGCGGTTACCGGTTTTGCTGACGAGTTCGGCAACGGGGGGATAAAGCATCATGATCAGTCTACCTCACTTAAATAGTTTTTTCTAAGGTCATATTTGCAGTACTCGGCGGTTATTATTGCGGAAAACTCCTTGGCTGCCTTGTCTGCATCGTCGTTTATAATGATATAGTCGTAGAAATCCGCTGCCGCGTATTCCTCTTTTGCGCGGAACAGTCGAGCCTCTATCTTGCGTTCGGAGTCGGTTCCCCTGCTGCGCAGGCGCTTTTCAAGCTCTGCCATAGAAGGCGGGATAATGAACACCATGACCGCCTCGGGCATTTTCTGATGCACCTGCAGGGCGCCCTGCACCTCAATATCAAGCAGCACATTCATGCCCTCATTGAGCTTCTTTTCAACATATGCCTTCGGAGTTCCGTAGGAATTTGCCACATACTCGGCATGCTCGAGAAATTCATCGTTCTGCACCATGTCGCGGAACTTGTCCAGATCTACAAAGAAGTACTCCTTACCGTCGATCTCGCCGGGACGGGGCTTGCGGGTCGTTGCCGACACCGAAAAGCACACATCGTCGCGCCCCTCAAGGGCTTTGAACACGACCGTGCTCTTCCCTGCGCCGGACGGTCCGGATATCACTATCAGTTTTCCTCTTTGTTTAGCCATTTGCTGCACCTTCCTCATTTTTGTTTGAGATCCGCGCTGCCAGCACATCGGTTGCCAGCGCCGATAAAATTACATTTCCGCTGTCCATGATGAGCACGGCTTTTGTGCTTCTGCCAAAGGAAGCATCTATGAGCATCCCTTTTTCGCGCACATCCTGAATCATACGCTTTATCGGCGCCGATTCGGGACTCACCATGGCGATTATACGCTCAGCCGACACCATATTGCCAAAGCCGATATTAACAAGCTTCATACTGTGCCTCACTCAATATTCTGTATCTGCTCACGGATCTTTTCGATCTCGGACTTGAGGTCAACGACCACATGAGCGATCTCGGCGTTCTGACACTTTGAGCCGGTCGTGTTAGCCTCGCGGTTAAACTCCTGAAGCAGAAAATCGATCTTTCTGCCTATCGGCGAACCGGTCTCGAGCATCTGCCTGAGCTGAGCAATGTGACTGCGGAGCCTGACGGTCTCCTCGTCAACGGCTATCTTGTCTGCAAATATAGCGGCTTCGGTGAGTATGCGCGACTCGTCAATACCAGAGGAGCCGAGAACCTCATTGAGCTTTCCTAAAAGGCGCTCACGATAGTCCTGAACAGTTTTCGGAGAGTTTTCCTCTATAATGGTCACAAGCTGCTCAATAGTCCGGAGCTTTTCCAGAACATCAGCCTTGAGCTTGTCCCCCTCTACGATGCGCATACGGTCAAAATCGAGCAGCGCCTGCTCCGCGATATTGCGCACACCTGTGGCGACGGCATCGGCATCAAGCTCCTTTTTCTCGACTGATAAAACATCCGGCAGGCGGCTCACACCCATTACGCTTATATCGTTTGTGAGCCCGTGTTTATCGGCAATGCCTTTGAGCGCTTCGAGATAACCGTTTAACAGCGGCTCGTTTACCCTTACGACCATGTCATTTGCCATGGATGTATCTACAGTCACGAACACATCCACCTTGCCGCGGCTTATGTGCGAACTCACCGCCTGCTTTATCGTCTCCTCCGCAAACAGGAAGCTGCGCGGCATTCTTATTGCGGTATCAAGAAATTTATTGTTTACGCTTTTTAGTTCTACGCAAACCTCTATGCCCTCGACAGTGCCCTTGGCGCTGCCGTAGCCAGTCATGCTTTTTATCATATTTCCCCCCATCTCAGCGAAGCTGAGTGATCTCAAATTTTATAGGATTTTTGCGTTTGCTGTGACGCTGGTATACAATGACGACCGCAACGGCCACCGCAAATGCGGCAAAGCTGCACAGTACGCGCATTCCCTCGCCAAGTCCGAGACTTGCGGCAATAGCATATCCAATCACAAACAGCACCATAGGCACTATATACAGCAGAAATGCAGCGCTGAATATCCGAGAGCTCAAGCTCTCTATTATGACCTTTTCACCGGGCTTGGCGTGCACGGTGTTCTTGGCAAACGCTTTTATCTCGTTCTGAAAAACGCAGCTTTCGCAGTTTCCGCAGTTGCTGCCGCAGGCAGTTCCTCTCGATACGGCGACCTCTGCCATCCCGTTTTTAAAAACCTTTGTAACTACTGCATCCTGAGTCATGTTAAGCTCTCCTGTAAATTAATCCTTGATTATGGTTACAGTCACTCGCACATCGCCGACAGCTCCGACATTGTCATGTCCCACGACGGTGACCTTCGCGTTTACAATGACCTGACCCGTAGTCGAGACGTAATCGGACAGATCCGCAACGACGGTTATATCCTCCGGTCGTATACTGTTCAGAGTATACGAGTCAAGCGCACGCAGTGTTACCTCGATCTCCTTGGTGTCAACGGTCACGCGGTATCCGGCGGTCACGCCCTTGCAGGCTATATTCGTCGTAGTGAATGTTTTGGTGTGAGTTCCCGACACCTCGATGGTGACTTTGGCATCGCTGACACCGGTTATATTCTCTACTCCCTCCGGAAGCGTTATCGGGAATGTATGCTCATAGCCGCCGTCAAATGACGAAAGGTCGATAGTACCGAGCTGGATGGACTCCATATCGTCAACGATACGCGAATCGCCGGCGACCTTTATCGAAACGGGATTGATCGTCACCCTGCAGTCGCTCTCCGTCACACCTCCGCCGGAAACGATGGAGACCTTCAGCGGAACATCCTTGGTTTTCAGTATCGGCTGGGTCGCGGTAACGGTGTCTGACGAGAACTTGAGCCCGTCCTTAGAAATGGCATTGTCATTTTTGTCCCTGAGCGTAAACTCGGCTTCTTCAATATAAGCGGAGTCAATGGTCTGATCCTTGCCAAATGTTACCCATGCATGGTCTATCTTCTCGATGCTTGCCTCGGGACCTTCAACGACGATGGTCTTGGGCTCGAACACGACCTCCTCGGCAACGCAGCCTTCGGCTATTGCACCTTCAAAGCTGCCCTTTATCTCAATGGTCTTACTGCCGTTTTTGACGACCGTGAAGTTTATCGTATCGGGGTTTTTGCGCACCACGGTAATGTCGTTTTCATTGATATAGCTGGGGAAAACGAGCTTATATGTCCAGGTCATGTTATTCGGCTGCGTTATATTGCTGACATCAATGACGGCCTTTATATCAGAGGCCTTGAGCTTGGATATATTGCTCCGGCTTCCGCGCACGGATATGCTCACCGTGTTGGCGCTTACACCGGTTATCGAGAGGTTTTTCTCGTTCAAAAGCTCTTCCTGACCCTGAAATTCCACCGGTATGTCGGTGAGCGTTCTTCCCTGGTCTGTCGTATCCTGGCTTGTTACATATGCCCACATCATGAGGGAGCACAGCAACGAGATCACCATCCAGAATACCTTGCTGTCATATATTTTTTTAGTTCTTTTTTTCTGTTCCATCGTTGTTCACCTTATGCTTGTTAAAAAAACGAGAAAAAACTTCGACTGCGGTATTCTTCTTGGTCTCTTCAATAACGAGCTCGCTTCTGAGAAGCTTTTCAAGCATTGAAACCGATAAGTTGCGCTTGAGCATACCCTCAACGGCTACGGATATTGCACCGGTCTCCTCGGAAACGATGATCGTTACGGCATCGGACACCTCGCTTGCGCCTATACCGGCGCGGTGACGCATTCCGAGATCCTTACTGAGGTTCGTTTTAGATGTAAGCGGCAGCACACAGCCCGCTGCGGCGATCCTCGCGTTTCGGATGATAAGCGCACCATCGTGCAGCGGTGCCTTGGGATAGAATATATTTTTCAGCAGCTCTGCGGTTATATCGGCATCTATGATGGTGCCGGTGGTCATTATATCGCTGAGCTTTACGCTGCGCTCAAATATGATAAGCGCGCCGGTCTTGCTCTTGGACATCTGCTCGCAGGCAAGCGCGGTCTGCGTGATCGCGGTGTCGATCTTGCTTGTTGCCTGTACCTTTGAGGAGAATATCCCGTAAAAGTTCTTGCTGCCCATTTTCGCAAGCAGCTTGCGCAGCTCGGGCTGGAATATGATAACGAGTGCTATAAGACCGATCTCAACGGTTTTTCTCAATATGAAGTTTATCATAGTGAGATTTAATACCGACGGTCCGGAAAGCCACAGCACGATGAGCAAAACGAGAATGCCCTTTGCAAGATTATAAGAGCTCGTCTTGCGCACAAGATCAATTACCTTATAAAACAGATAAGCGACAATGAGTATGTCCAAGACATCCCAAACGCTGATCGTTGAAAGGTAATTGAGTGTTCTTAAAAAGTAACTCGAAAAGTCCTGCATTTATAAACCCCAATCATCTTTATCTGCAGACTGCAGACGCAGTCCGCAAAGTACTGTAAATTTAATTACTATATTATAATATATATAACCGGAAAAGGCAATTAAATATTGATTAATTTTCTTCTACGATATTCGACTTATTATTCTGCACGCTCTGAGCATTTGCTGCCTTGAAATAAACGGTGAAAAGCTCAGGCGAACCGTGCCTCTGTCGATCGTTCCGACGGTTTTGTGTGCAAGCGGTGCACAGTGCAGACCGCACCTTGCCGCAACAGAATTTTTCCCGAGCATTTCGCAAAAGCTTTCGCAGTCAATGCTCTCATGCTGTACCGACAGAACGCCTGCCTGCGTGCCGGAATGGGAATACACCTTGAGCGCCGGTATACTCCCCAGTATATCCGCCATTTCAGCGCACAGCGATGATTCGTATCTGCCTATTGTATCGGCACCGGTTTTTAGGACATACCGAATGCCGGCGCACAGACCGGCTATTCCGACAACATTGTGGGTACCCGCCTCGGCCGCGTCCGGAAGGTATTCCGGCATTGTCTGCAATATACTCTCCGAGCCGGTGCCGCCGCTAATGAGCGGCTTGGGGCGTTCCTTGCACAGCAGAACGCCCGTACCCTGAGGTCCCATAAGCCCCTTGTGTCCGGGCATGGCGATAAACGCGGTGTCAAGGCGCTCGGCATCAATGCTTTCTATACCGGCAGACTGCGACGCGTCTATTATAAAAGGCACATTGTGCTTTTTGCACAGCTTTGCTATCTCCTCCACTGGCTGCACAAACCCAAACACATTGGACACATGATTGCATATAACAAGATCCGCGGCGGGTATTTTCTCGGAAAACGCACGCAGCACATCCTCCGTGTCAAAAAGACTTCCCTCCGCCACATCAATGACGGCACCCATCTCGTGCAGCGGGCGCGTTACTGAATTATGCTCATAGCCCGATATTACGACCCTGCTGCCGGACTTTGCAAGCGTATTTATAGCAATATTGAGCGCATGAGTCGCGTTCATGGTGAACACTACATTTTCAGGATGCGGGAAATTCATCAGTCTGCATACAAGCTCGCGGCACTCGTATACCTTTTCCGCGGCGTTCATCGCCGCCGGATATGCGCCTCTGCCGGGGCTCGACATTGTGCTCAGGGCGTTCATCATCTCGGTCTTTACAGACGGAGGCTTCAAAAAGCTTGTTGCCGCAGAGTCAAGGTATATCATATAAATACCTCCGTGAATGTTCCGTCGTCACGCTGGAGAAACACCTTCCCCTGCATGAGCCCTTCCCTGCGCAGCAGCGCTGCCGCCGCTGTTGCCTTATGCTGAGAGACACTGACGCTGTAGCTGCATCCGCTGCCGCTCAGTCCGGCAGGAGCTTTTTTTATCGTGGCAGATATTGCATTTTTCTCAAGAGCTCTTGCCGCTGACTGGGCATAAGTCAGCGACCGGCACATAAATATATAGCGCATAGTGATCCCCTTCGTTTTTTCTATATTCTATGCGCCGAGAACTACTCCTGTTAAAACAACAGACAGCCATACGGCTGTCTGCGAGGTATTCAGTTTATAAGCACAACGGCATGCGCCGCAATGCCGAGCCCCTGACCGGTGAAGCCGAGGTGCTCCTCCGTAGTGGCTTTTACGCTGACACAGCTTATATCTATCCCGAGGGTCTCTGCATAAGCCGCGCGCATGGCGCCGATATACGGCTTCAGCTTGGGCATTTGCGCAATGACGGTGCAGTCAACATTCGAGATGCTGAAGCCCTTGCTCTTGAGGGTATCTACGACCTGCCTGAGCATTCCGATGCTGTTTGCATTGAGGTATTTATCGTCGTTGTCCGGAAACATACCGCCAATATCGCCCAATGCGGCAGCCCCGAGCAGCGCATCCATAAGCGCATGAGTAAGCACATCGGCATCGGAGTGCCCTAAAAGTCCCTTTTCGTAGGGAATCTTTACGCCGCCGAGGATGAGGTCTCTACCCTCGACGAGCTTGTGAACATCGTAACCGTGCCCGATACGCATTTACTTGCCGCTCCTTTCCGCGAGGATACCCTCGGCAATGTACAGATCCCGCGCAGTCGTGAGCTTAATGTTATCGGCATCGCCGGCAACTACAGTGACCTTATATCCGAGAGCCTCTACAGCCGAACAGTCGTCGGTTAGCTTTGTGCCCTTTTCCTGTGCCTTGGCAAGCGATACCTTTATCATTTCTGCCATAAAGACCTGAGGGGTCTGCATAAGCGCGACAAGCTCGCGCTGCGGAGTTTCGGTTACAACGCCCTTGGAATTAAGTATTCTGACCGTGTCGGTAGAGGTTACTGCAGGAGCTGCGGCACCGTGGATCTGCGCTGAGTGTACCACTCTGCCGATGAGATTATCGCTCAGGAAAGGTCTTGCACCATCGTGAATTGCGATAAGCGTTGCTTTTTCGCTGACATTGTTTACGCCGATGAGCGACGACTCAAGCCTTGTTTTGCCGCCGAGCACTACTCTGCTTGCCTTACTTATGCCATAGTTGTGGCATATATCGGCAATTTCCTGAAGCCTTTCATATTTAGTCACGACTACTATCTCGTCGATGCAGTCGGAGCTTTCGAGCGCCATAAGCGTATGCGCTATGACGGGCTTTCCGCCGATGGGCATGAGAATCTTATCCCTGCCCATGCGCTGTGAATTGCCGGCAGCAAGCACCACCGCAGAGCAAAAATGCTCGTTTCCGGACTTTATCTTAAAAAGCTTGTTGATATTATCAATAATAGACATGACTTCACCGCCTTACAATGATGCATACAGCCGCTGCTCAACGCCGTCGTAATCCGTTTCGGTCGCTATAACGAGCTCGGAAATGAGTATCTGCTTTGCGGAATGGAGCATTTTGCGCTCACCTGTGGACAAGCCGCGCTCGTTATCCCTGCACATCAGCCCCTTAACGACCGATGCAACATCAAGGAGGTTGCCGCTTTTTATCTTATCCATATTTTCACGATAGCGTTTATTCCAATTCTGAGTCATTGAGACTTCAAGCTCTTTAAAAGACTCAAAAATATTTTCGGCTTCGCTTTTCGAGATTATCGACCTGACGCCGATATTCTCGCAGCCGGCAACTGGCACCATAACAACCATGTCGCCCACAGGCAGTTTAAGGACATAGTAGTCCCGCTGCTGACCGCTTATCTTCTTAGTAACAACACTTTCTATAACGCCGGCACCGTGCATGGGGTGAACGATATAATCCCCGATCTGAAACAAGACGACTCCTCCTTAACTGTTTTCTTAATCTAATTATACACAAAATGTTGTTTTTTTGCAAGAAGATTAACGGGTTTCCTTTGATATTTCAATGAAAATAGCCTGCCGCACATGCAGCAGGCTATTACATTGAGTTGAATTTATCAGTCTTCGACTATCTCGCCCTTGGCTTCGCCGTCAGCGGAAACCTCGTAAATAAGAGCATCCTCGCCGTTATCCTCGACCTTGGGAACCTCTACCTCAGCGGCAGCGGGCTCCGCAAGTGCGCGGATGGAAAGGGAGATCTTGTGGTTTTCCGTGTCGATAGCGGTGATCTTCGCCTCGACGACATCGCCGACGGAGAGAACCTCTTCGGGCTTACCGATGCGGCGGTTTGCTATCTGGGAAATGTGAATAAGACCATCAACGCCGGGCAGGACCTCAGCAAATGCGCCGAAGGTCATGAGCTTTACGATCTTGACCTCAACAGTGTCGCCGACATTGTAATTGGTGGTGAACTTGACCCAGGGATTCTCGTTGGGATCCTTGTAGCCGAGGGATATCTTGCGCTTTTCCTTGTCGAAGTTTATGACATAGACATCGACCTCGTCGCCGATCTTGAACATCTCGGCAGGATTCTTGATGCGGCTCCAGCTCATCTCGGAGACATGGACCATACCGTCGATGCCGCCGATGTCAACAAATGCACCGTAGCTGGTCATGGACTTTACGACACCGTGATACTTCTTGCCGACCTCCATCTCGTTCCAGATGGCCTCTGCCCTCTCGCGGCGCTCCTTCTGAGCGACGGCACGGATGGAACCGACAACGCGCTTGCGGCCGCGGTTGACCTCGGTGATCTTAACGCGGACCTTCTGCTTGAGGAGCTGGTTCATGTCTGCTTCCTTGGGCAGACCGGACTGCGATGCGGGAACGAATACGCGAACGCCCTTGACATTGACGACAACGCCGCCCTTGTTTATCTCGGTAACGGTACCCTCGAGGAACTCGCCGCTATCAACGGCTTCCTCAACTGCGGTCCAGCTCTTAGCTGCGTCAAGACGCTTCTTGGAGAGCATAACGGTACCTTCAACATCGTTTACGCGGACAACGACTGCCTCGATAGTATCGCCGACCTTGACAGCGTCTTCGACCTTGATGCCGTCGTCGGTGAACTCGGTGGTGGGAATGAAGCCTGAATACTTGGTGCCGATATCGACACTGACTTCAGTGCCGGTAATAGCAACGACATAACCGGTTACCTTATCTCCATTATATATAGTCTTGATGGATTCCTCCAGCATTTCGTCGAAGGACATCTCCTTCTCTTCTGCTGCAGCTGCATCAATTTTGATTTCTTCGCTCATCTTATTACTTACCTCCTTAATTATCCATGCAGGCGTGGAAGCTCCGGCAGTCAGCCCGACGGTTTTGACATCGGAAAACGCGCTCATATCCAACTCGTCCGCATTTGCGACGAACTGAACTCTGGGACAATGCTCGCTGCAAATCGCCGCGAGATGAACGCTGTTTGCACTGTGTTTTCCGCCGATGACCACCATTGCGTCGCACTCAGCCGCCAATTTTGCAGCCTCTTCCTGACGCATGGATGTCGCACCACATATTGTATCAAAGATTTGAAGATTTGTACATCTTTTTTTTAAGAAATTCGCACATTCGGTAAAATTACTACGAGTCTGGGTAGTTTGGACTACCATCGTTATAGGTTTATCCAACAAATCGCCGGATTTTTCGCACCATTGCTGCAATTGCTCCGCATTTTCGCATATAACGCAGTCGGTGCACCAGCCCTTTACGGCCTCCACCTCGGGGTGTCCGTGCATACCGATTATGGCGACGAACCGTCCATCGCGCTGAGCCTCAGATACGAGCTCATGTATGCGCTTTACCTTTGGGCAGGTGGCATCGGTTATGATGGCGTTTTTCCCGAGCAGCTCGTCATATATAGCTTTTGAAACACCGTGCGAGCGAATTAAAACACGCCCGCCATCGGGCAGCATATCCGGACTGTCTATAACCTTGAGCCCTCGCTTTGACAGATACTCAACAACATCGTCGTTATGAATGAGCTGACCGAGGGAATAGGCTTTCCCATCCTCCAGCATTTTCTGCGCCATATCCACAGAACGGCTGACGCCGAAGCAAAATCCGGCGCTCTTTGCAACGATAAACCTCTCCATTACCGTTTTACCGCCTGTCTGCCTGTTTTCTCCGATATGAGCCCGCACACGGCTTCAATGCTCTGCCCGAGGGTGTTCCCGCTCGTGTCCAAAAGAACGGCATCATCCGCAGGCTTGAGCGGAGCGGCTGCGCGCGCAGTGTCCTGCTCATCGCGCTTTATCATATCAGCCAGCACTTCGTCAAAGCTGCACTCTACGCCCTTGGCGGTAAGCTCGTCATAGCGGCGGCGTGCTCTGTCCTCGGCGTCGGCGGTGAGGAATATCTTAAGGTCGGCATCCGGCAGAATAACGGTGCCGATGTCTCTGCCGTCCATTATAACATCATGCTCACGGGCCATGCTGCGCTGCATTTCAACCAAAAATGCGCGCACCTCAGGTATGGCGGATACTTTAGATGCAAGCATGGATACCTCAGGCAGTCTTATATCCCGGGAAACATCGTTCCCGTCGAGGTACATCCGCTGCTCTCCCGCATCGTTATACATCATTTTTATGCTGAGCTTTGGCAGCATTTCTACAACTGCGGCGCTATTATCGGCATCAATGCCGTATAGCTTGGAGGCAAGCCCTATGGTTCTGTAGATAGCTCCGGTGTCAACATAAATGAAGCCGTAAAGCTCGGCTGCCTTGCGGGATATGGTGCTTTTGCCCGCACCGGAGGGACCGTCAATTGCAACAGAAATCATTGTTTACCCATCCTATATAGAATTTGCGGCAACGAATGCCGTTGACCATGCTATTTGCAGATTAAAGCCGCCGGTGTATGCATCAAGGTCCATTACCTCACCGGCAAAGTACAGCCCATCGACGAGCTTTGACTCCATAGTTCGCGGGTTTATCTCCTTTGTGGACACTCCGCCTGAGGTGACTATCGCCTCGTCTATCGGGCGCGGCGAGCTCACGCTGACCGGAAACTCCTTGAACAGGCGCAAAAGCTCGTGCCGCTGCTGGCGGGTTATGGAGTTTACCTTTTCGTCGGCAGGTATGCCGGATAGCTTGACGAGCACCGGTATCATAGTCTTACCGGCGAGATCGCACAGCGCATTTGCAAAATCACGGTTGGCGTACTTTTCAAAGTCGCGCAGCAGACGCGCGTCAAGCTTTTTCTCATCCAGTGCCGGTTTAAGATCAATGCTCAGCCGGTACTTTGCGCTGCCCCAATTACGCATATGCGAGCTTGCAGACAGCACGAGCGGTCCGCTGACTCCGAAATGCGTAAAGAGCATTTCGCCAAGCTCTCTGTATATGAGTTTATCGTTTTCATACGCCGACAGGGTGACATTTTTAAGCGAAAAGCCCTGCATTTCGGCGCAGTACTCATCCTCGCTCTCAAGCGGAACGAGCGAGGGGCGGCACGGCGTTATGCTGTGCCCCAGCTCCTTTGCAAGGCGATACCCAGCCCCCGCAGAGCCGGTCAGCGGGTATGACATACCGCCTGTGCTGATAACGGCGGCACGGCAGCTAATTCTGCCGCCGTCGGTCTCAACGCCGCAGACCTGACCGTTTTCGGTGAGCACGCGCACCGCGCTGCTGCGCACATGGCGCGCTCCCGCGCGGGTGAGCCATCGCGTGAGCGTTCCCGCAACATCGTTGGCATTATCAGACACCGGAAAAACGCGGTTTCCGCGCTCGGTCTTTAGCTTCAGACCATGGCTTTCAAACAGCTCCATAGTATCGCGCGGAGAAAGGCGGTTGAGCGCACTATACAGAAACCTTCCGTCGCCGGGTATATTATTCAAAAATTCTTTTATATCGCAGTTATTTGTGACATTGCAGCGTCCCTTGCCGGTTATGCGCACTTTTCTGCCGAGGACCTTGTTAGGCTCAAGCAGGATGACATCAAGTCCCCGCTCGGCTGCAACGGCGCTGCACATCATTCCTGCGGCACCGCCGCCGATGATAACCGCGTCAGCTTTCATACCGCTCATGTATTCTGAATATGCTCTGTCCGCTCATAGACATCATGCTCAGACCATATGGTTTCAAGTCTCTCAAATGTTTTGGACAGATTGTCCTTGTTCTTTATGCCGACCGCAACGATTATCGCATTTATAAGGCTCATGGGCGCAACGAGCGAGTCAAGGAAAGAAACCATGTCGCTTTTGGCATGAAGGCACACATCGGAAATGCCGTTTAAAGGCGATGCAGGTCCGTCAGTTATTGCGGCGGTCATTGCGCCCATTTTCTTTGCAAACTCCATGGCATCGACCGTGTGGCTCGAATAGCGCGGAAAGCTTATTGCTATAAACAGATCGCCTTCGCCTATTCTGATTATCTGCTCGTAGACCTCGCTCGCGGCGGTGTCGTGAATTACATTGACATTGCTGCGGAGCAGATTGAGATACAGTCCGAGGAATGTTGCAAGTGAGGTCGATGTCCTCATACCGACGATGTATATGTTTTTCGCGTTTATGATAGAATCAATGAACTTGTTGAAGTTATCCTGTTCGAGCACATCCAGAGTAGCCTGGAGATTCTGCATATCGCTTGCTATTATCGAGCGCACGACATCATTATCGTTTATCATGCTCTTGGCGACCTCAATACGCTGCACCGAGGTCAGGCGGTTTCGGATCATCTCCTGAAGTGCCTTACGCATACTCGGATAGCCGTCATAGCCAAGCTCGGCCGCAAATCGAACGACCGTTGACTCGCTGACGCCGACTATTTTGCCGAGCCTTCCGGCAGTCATAAACGCGGCTTTGTCATAGTTATTGAGAATGTACTTTGCTATAGTTTTCTGACCCTTTGAGAATTTGCTGCCGCCTCTGGCAAGCACTTTGAGAAGATCGTTTTCCATATCGTTCATCTCCATTTAAAACATAAACCACATTTTACTGTCTATTTGTCCGAAATGCAATAGCAATTTGCAATTTTTTTGCCCCGCACTTGCAAAAAAGCAGAGCTGCGGGGCAAAAAGCTAAAACTTTTAAAGTATTAAAACTTCTTTTTCATTATACATCTTGCAATTCTTCCGGCGTGAGGTACCTCCAATGCCCCGACTTCAGGTCGCCCAAAAGCAGCTTTCCCTCCGCAACTCGCTTGAGTCGGGTAAGCTTTAGACCGGCAATATCGCACATTTTTCGTATCTGACGGTTCCGTCCCTCGTGAATTACTATCTCGAGCACGGTGCAATCGCCGTCTCTGCCGATGACACTGACCTGAGCGGGCCGTATCACATATCCGTCGATGCTGAGCCTGCTCTGCATGACGCTGAGCTCCCGCTCGGTGCAATCGCCGCTTATCCATGCATGGTATGTCTTATTCGTATCCGACGACGGGTGCATCATTCGGTTGGCAAACTCGCCGTCATCGGTCATGATGAGCAGACCTTCCGAGTACATATCCAGCCGCCCGACCGGATACAGCCTTACGCCCGCATCTCTGACGAGCTCGCTTACGCAATGACGGTTCTTTTCATCGCTGAGCGTTGTAACATAGCCGCGCGGCTTATTAAGGATTATATATGTACACCGCGCCGGACGAGCTATGAGCTCGCCGTCGATGCGAACATCGTCGGTATCCGGATCGGCGCTGTCTCCGAGCTGAGCCATGAGCCCGTTAACGGTGACGCGCCCTTCACGGAGCATACCCTCAGCCTTGCGACGCGAGGTCACGCCCGCCGCCGATATTATTTTCTGCAATCTCTGCTTCATCGTTCCTCACCGATAGCATAATATGGTCCGAGCATAGTCTCAAACATTCGCATGAACCGCTCATGGGTACTGAGCTTTTGGTCCGGACTCTGCACGACATCCTCAGTATAAACCAAATCCTCCTGCGCCGCAAGCTCTCCGTTTATCAGCACCTTCATCTGCCCCACTGTTTGCCCCACTATTCCGCCTGCGAACAGTATGCGCGGAGCCTCGATGCTGACATTTACCTCGTCATCGCTTTTAATGAGCATACGGATATCATTTTTAGGCACGGTGTCAGCCACCGTTTTTATCGCGGACGCTACCGGAAGGCTCACCTTGAACGAATCACCGCAGTATGACAGCATGCGGTAATTTCTAAACGCCTCATCCAGCAGGTATTTATGATCGTTCCAATCATCGGGCGCGTTAAGGGTAACGCATATAAGACGCATGCCGTCCCGCTCTGCGCAGCTTACGAGAGTTCTTCCGGCGGCTATGGTATAACCGGTCTTAACGCCGATGCAGCCGTCGTACTCGCGCAGAAGCCGGTTGTGATTATAGTAGGTCACATCCTTTATCGTTGCGCTTGAGGACGAAACGATACTTTTAAAGTCATCGTTTTCCATGCAGTACGCCGTAAGGCGAGCCATATCGCGCGCTGTGGAATAATGCTCGGGATCGTCAAGTCCGTGAGGATTTCTGAACGAACTGTTTTCCATGCCAAGCTCGGCTGCCTTTTCATTCATCTTAACGGCAAACGACAGCTCATCTCCGCAAAGACTGCATGCCAGCGCTGCGGCAGCATCGTTTCCCGAGGCGAGCATCATGCCAGTGAGCAGTTCGCGCACGGTGTAGGATTCATATGGGTTTGCGTACATGCTCGACCCTTCTATGGCGCTCCACTCCGGCTTTATGACGATCGCCTCATCAAGGTCATAGTTTTCTATTGCAACGATAGCGGTCATGATTTTCGTTATGCTCGCTATGAGCATGTGCTCATCGGCATTTTTCTCAAAAAGCACATCACCGGTGTCCGCGCACAAAACTATCGCGCTTTGAGCGCTCAGCTCATGCTCGTCAGCAAGTGCTGAGATCGGGAGTATACCGATAAGTATTGCGGCTGATAATAGGAATGTAAAAGTTTTTTTCATAAAATAAGCACCACCTTCATAGGTAGTGCTTATTATTGACGCTTGCTTTCCTTTTTAGTCTGCCTTTTTTACATTGGCGATGCTTTCTATCTTATCCATCACATCAGGTACCATGTCGATTATCCTGTCAAGCCCGTTCTGCGCGGGAGGTGCGACATTGACCATGCGGACGCCGCCGTCCTTGACAACGAGAAAGCCTATGGGCTCGATCTTTACGGCAGCAGCGCTTCCGCCGCCGTAGCCCTGCTGCTTTGCTCCGAGCGAATCACCGCCCGCTCCGCCAAATCCGAAGCTGAGCTTTGACACCGGAATTATCGTCTGTCCGTCGGGAGTTACTATCGGCTCACCAACGATGTTATTGACTTCAACAAGGTTCTTGATGTTCGCCATTGTTGACTGCATCATTTCGCTCAATTTGTTGTTTTCCATTGTGTGCCTTCCTTTCGCGTATACGGTGTATCCTGTTTACAGCAAGCAATTGTACAAACTTAAAGCCTACGGCAAGGGCTATGCCTACGAGCCTTCCGACTCTTATCGACGCCTCGACCTCGGCTTCAAAGGCGCTTTTTCCGGATTGCAGGTCGAGGTCAACAAGAATATCTCTGTTTTTTACAATGAAGTCGCTTTCAAAAAACGGTATCGCCGAGCCGATAAAAGCGTTTATGGCGTTATAGCGCACCACAGCGTCATAGGGATCCTGCGCAGATATGAGGCAGTGCAGCTTTATAAGCCCGAAGGTTATCCCGTTTTTGAACCGGCGCAGTGCGCGCATGGCTGCTTTTGCAAGCTCCAGCCACTCGTCAAGCGTAAAATCGAGAGAAAAGCTTTTCTTCGGCTTTTCCTCTTTACCGACATCAGCTTCCGTAGGCTGCTCGTCCTTCGGCTTAGGCGGGCATAATCTGAGCCTATACAGCCTCCATGCGCTGGCATACACCTCGAGACCGGCGCTGCCATAGCTCACTCGAACGCCCAGCGGGATGAGCATGAGCAATGTCAAAAGCGCTATAATGATTATCAGTGCTGTCAATCGCACCACCCCGATGAATTATTTTAGCTCCTCCATCCGGAGCTGGTTATCACCCACGGTATTCAGCTTCTCAATCGCATCCTCGAGCTTTTTAACGCCGTCTCCGGAGCTTATGTCGGGAAGTTCGGGCAGCTCCTCAAGCGAGCTTACGCCCATCGTGCGCAGGAACACATCGGTAGTGCGCAAAAGCGAGGGCCTGCCCGGAACATCAAGCTTGCCGCAGCGCTCTATAAGCCCGCGGTCAAGCAGCACACCGACGGTGTACGAGCTGTCAACTCCGCGAACCTGGTCTATATACGCCCTTGTGACGGGCTGAAAATATGCAATGACCGCAAGCGTTTCAAGCGCAGGCTGCGAAAGCATGGGCGGCCTGCGCTGCTCAAGAGTTTTGCTGATAATACCGGCATACTCGGGAGAGGAGCACATTTGCAGCTTGTTATCCAGCTTTAAAATACGCACGCCGCGCCTGTTAAAGCTATACTCATCCGCAAGTTCCTTTGCTGCGGCAAAAACATCGTCCTCTTCCGCTTCAAGTATCAGCGACAGACGAGCTGCCGGAACCGGCTCACCGGCTGCAAAAAGTATTGCCTCGATAGCCGGTTTTATATTCTCAATTTCCATTATTTATCCTACTCTACGATTTTTTCAAGAATTTCGTTTACATTGCCGCCGATGAAGCTGAGCGTATAGTCCGCCTCGTCTCCGGTGAGCTCGACACTGCCCATGCTGCACAGCTCAAGAATGGATATGAAGGTCGCAACTATCTCGGAGCGGCTATGACATGAGCCGTACAACTCGGAAAGTCTTGCCGGACCGGACTGGAGCCGCTCAATAAGCTCGCGGCTTTTTGTGCGCACCTCGTAAATTATACGCGCAGGTGCAATGCGCCGCGCAAGCTCCGGCTCAACGGGCTTTCCGCCGCGCGTTGCCACAGCGTACAGCGCTTTGAACAGATCCGCTGGATCGTGGCGGTATTCATACTCTCTCGAGGACACCGGCAGCGGTTCGGGCAGCTTTGCATAGTACAAAAGCCCCTTCTCCGACGCCGCTTTAAGCTCGGGCGTTACCTTCTGCACGGCAGCATATATATCCTTGCATTTTAACTGCTCAAGGGAGCTCATAAGTTCTTCGAGCTCGCTGACCTCTTCCTCGCCGGCGAGCAAAGTGCGCGTTTTGATATACAGCAGGTGCGACGCCATCTGCACAAACTCGCTGGCTATCTCGAGGTCCATACGCTCCATCTGCGCAAGATACTCAAGGTACTGATCGAGTATCTCCGCAATTTTAATATCGCGTATTTCTATTTTGTTTTTGGAAAGCAGCATCAGTATAAGACTGAGCGGACCGTCGAAGTCCTGAAGCTCGTTTTTATCCTTGACTATGCTTTCAAGGTGAAAAGTCGGATTATCCATATCATCAGAAGAATAGCCTGCTCGAAAGGTCAAAGCCCCACTGAGCAAACGAAAACAGTATATTAAACAGAAATTCGGTGGCTTTCTGCATGGGAGAGCCTAAGATGTCAGTCGCAATAAGAATAAACAGAATGATCATGCCGTAGCGCTCGTAGCGCATGAGCTTCATATAGCTTCTGTCGCTCATCAGTGAAAACAGCACCTTTGAGCCGTCCAGCGGCGGCACGGGTATGATGTTGAAAACGGCGAATGCAAGGCTCAAATATGCTGTTATGTAAACCATATCGCGCAGCTCTATGGCAAATTGGCTGCCGGAGAGTGCGCAGGGGGCATATATCATGCCGTAGATAAACAGCACAACGCAGGTTATGACGACGTTGGACACGGGTCCGGCGAGGGCGGTTATCGCCATATCGCGTTTCGGGTGCTTAAAATTGCGCATATCCACCGGCACCGGCTTTGCCCAGCCGAATTTAAACACAACCATCATGGCAAGACCGAATATATCAATATGCTTTATCGGGTTGAGCGTCAGCCTGCCCATATTCTTTGCGGTGTTATCGCCGAGCTTATACGCCACATACCCGTGGCTCAGCTCATGCAGCGTTATACAGATCAGTGCCGGTATTACCGACATGAGCATATGTACGGGAACCGACCAGTCGAGATTGCGCATCACATCGCCAAATGAACCCATGTAAGTAACTCCCTCAAACATATTCGAGTATCCGCGCCATGAGCGCGTCTCTGCCTATGCCCTTTTCCGCAGAAAACAGAATGAGCGGTACGGACTGGTCAAGCTCAAGCGTTTGACGGATAAGCTCGAGATTTGGCTCTATCTCGCTTTTTTTCAGCTTATCGCATTTATTTGCAACGACCACAAGCGGGCATTCGGTGCTTTTAAACCACTGAGCCATAGTCACATCGTCGGCAGTGGGCTTATGGCGGGAGTCAACTATCATAACACCGAGGTCTATAAGCCCCTCGGCAGCGAAAAACTGCTCCATGAGCTTGCCCCAGCGCTCGCGCTCGGACTTGGACACCTTTGCATAGCCATAGCCGGGAAGGTCTACGAAATAGACCTTCCTGTCTATGAGGAAGTAGTTTACATGAATGGTTTTGCCGGGCGACTGACCTACTCTCGCAAAATTTTTCCGATTAAGCAGACGGTTTATCACCGAGGATTTGCCGACATTCGACTTTCCGGAAAACACGATGTTGGGCAGCTCATCTCTTATAAAGCCCGACGGCGATGCCGCACTTTTTATAAACTCGGCGTTATTTATATTAAGTTGAGCCATTTTTCACCTACTGTCTGATGCCGGCGCGGGTCTTCTTGCCCTGCATCGGCATAATTATCTCAGCCTTTGCCTCGGGATCTTTGCGTACGAGCGCCGTTTCGAGCACCTTATCGACCTTATCTGCAAGCACAAAGTTGAGAGCAGCCCTCACGGTGGGGTCTATCTCTTCAAGGTCGGGCTCGTTGTCGGCGGGTATGATAACCGTACTTACGCCGTTTCTGTGCGCAGCCATTGTCTTTTCCTTGAGTCCGCCTATGGGCAGCACTCTGCCGCGGAGACTTATCTCTCCCGTCATGGCGACATCGCGGCGCACGGGAGTTCCGGTAAGCGCGGAGACTATCGCGGTGCACACGGTAACACCGGCGGAAGGACCGTCCTTGGGTATGGCTCCCTCAGGAAAATGGATATGGATATCCTTTGTCTTGTAGAAATCCGGCTCGATACCGAGCTTACTGATGCGGCTTCTTATATATGTGACCGCTGCATGGCAGGATTCCTTCATCACATTGCCGAGGTTGCCGGTGAGCTCGAGCTTGCCGGTGCCGTCGACTACCGCGACCTCAACATCGAGCACTTCCCCGCCGACGCTCGTCCATGCAAGTCCTCGCACAAGACCGACTTTATCGGTCAGATGCCGCTGCTCGGGCTTAAACTTCGGCGCGCCGAGGTACGGCTGCAATGCACCGGAGCGCAGGCTGAGACTCTTCTTTTCTCCCTCGGCAACAGCCACCGCCGCCTTGCGGCATATATCGGCTATCCGGCGTTCAAGATTTCTCACCCCCGACTCGCGGGTGTAATAGGTTATTATCTCGCGCACGGCATCATCGCTTATTTTAAGCTGCGAGGCTTTAAGCCCGTGCTTTTTGCGCTGCTTGGGTATGAGATGCTGCTTTGCTATGCTGAGCTTTTCCTCATCGGTATAGCTCGAAAGCTCGATGACCTCCATACGGTCAAGGAGTGCGCGCGGGATGGTGTCGATAGAATTGGCAGTTGTTATAAAGAACACATCCGAAAGATCGACCGGAACCTCAAGGAAGTTATCCCTGAATGCGGAATTTTGCTCGGGGTCAAGCGCTTCAAGCAGAGCCGCCGAGGGATCGCCGCGGTAATCCGAGCCGAGCTTATCTATCTCGTCGAGCACCATGAGCGGGTTCATGCTCTTTGCCTGACGCAGACCGGCAATTATCCTGCCCGGCATCGCGCCGACATATGTCTTGCGGTGTCCGCGTATCTCGGCCTCATCATGCACACCGCCGAGCGATATACGAACACAGTTGCGCCCGGTTGCGCGGGCAATGCTCATCGCTATGCTCGTCTTGCCGGTGCCCGGAGGTCCTACAAGGCATAGCAGACTGCCGTTTGCTTTGGGAGCAATGCTCCTGACGGCAAGATGCTCAATAACGCGCTGCTTGACCTTTTCAAGGCCGAAATGCTCGTCGTCAAGTATCTTTCTCGCCTTTTCAATATCCGTGGTCTCCTTGGTTTTCTTATTCCACGGCAGTTCAAGGCACACATCGAGGTAGCCGCGGATCACGGTAGCCTCGGTAGAGCCGAACGGCTGCTTTGCAAGGTGGGATACCTCCTTGAGCAGCTTTTCCTCTATCTCCTCGGGAAGCTTCAGCTCGCGGATCTTCTGACGGTACTCTCCTATATCGTCGGTCGTATCCTCCTCGCCGAGCTCCTGCTGAATGATCTTCATCTGCTCGCGCAGATAATAATCGCGCTGACTGCGGTTTACCTGCTCATTCGTTGCCTCTGTGAGCTCCTGCTCTATATTCATAACATTCAGCTCGTGATTGAGCATCTTTATGAGCATTTCAAGGCGCTTGCACGGATGCAGCTGCTCCAAAAGCACCTGCTTCTGGCGATAGTCAAGGCGCACATTCTGCGCGGTGTAATTTGCAACAAATGCCGGATCGTGGCTTATGACCAGATTGAGCAGCATTTCCGGAGGCATATTTCCGGATAGCTGGATATACTCGTCAAAAAGTCCCACAGTAGTGCGGATAAGGGCATCGCGCATATCGGGCGCCGCTTTTTCGCTTTTATCGGGAACGCATTCTATTTCGCCTAAAAAGCACGGCTGATCGGATATCAAATTCTTGACTCTGCCGCGATATTCGCCCTCAGCCATGACCTTGCACAGCTTGCTCCCCGGCTGACGGACGAGCTGACGGATGCGGCATACAACGCCGTATTCATACAGATCGTCGATGCCGGGCATGTCGTTTGAAATGTCCTTCTGCGTTACGAGAAATATCTCCTGATCGGCAGTGGTAGCGCTGTTGAGAGCGGCAAGCGACATAGGGCGCTCGACATCAAAGCTCAGGAGCATTCCGGGGAATATGTTAAGTCCGCGCAGCGGCAGTATAGCCATTGGACGGTCGTTAATTTTTGTGTTCATATGCTTACCTCCTTATGAGGGGACTGAAAAAATAAGCGCAGCAAGACCGGCAAGCCCCGTCTTGCTGCGATAATGTGTTATTTTTTGATTATTTCGGGGCGGGTGCCGTTACGCACACAGTCTGCCGTTACGATCACCTTTTCAATATCGTGCTCGGACGGAACGGTATACATGATGTCGGTCATGATGCTTTCCATAACGCTTCGCAGACCGCGGGCTCCGATCTTCATCTCAATTGCTTTGTCGGCAACGGCTTCAAGAGCATCATTTTCGTAGATAAGCTCAACACCGTCGTAGCTCATAAGCGCCTCATACTGCTTTGTCATGGCGTTTTTCGGCTCCGTAAGTATGCGCACGAGATCCTCGCGCTTTAACGAGGTGAGCGGTGCGATGACCGGAAGTCTGCCTATAAGCTCGGGGATTATGCCGAACTTGAGCAGATCGTGCTGCTGTGCCTGCTTTAAAAGCTCGCCCACATCGCGCTCGGTGGAGCTTTTTATCTCCGCGCCGAAGCCCATGCTCTTTTTATCGGTGCGCTTTTCGATTATCTTATCAAGACCATCGAACGCGCCGCCGCAAATGAAAAGAATGTTTGTGGTATCTACCTTTATAAACTCCTGATGCGGATGCTTGCGCCCGCCCTGAGGCGGAACATTAGCTACCGTGCCCTCAAGGAGCTTCAAAAGCGCCTGCTGAACGCCCTCTCCTGAAACATCACGGGTTATAGAGGTGTTCTCGCTCTTGCGGGCGATCTTGTCGATCTCGTCGATATATATTATACCCTTTTCGGCGCGTTCCACATCGAAATCCGCCGCCTGCAAAAGTCGCAGGAGTATGTTCTCAACATCCTCGCCGACATAGCCTGCCTCGGTGAGAGTCGTTGCATCCGCAATGGCAAACGGGACATTGAGCATTTTTGCCAAAGACTGTGCAAAAAGCGTTTTGCCGCTTCCGGTGGGTCCGATGAGCAGAATGTTGCTTTTTTGCAGCTCAACATCGTTATCCCCCGCATAGAGGATGCGCTTATAGTGGTTATACACCGCGACCGAGAGGACGACCTTTGCTCTGTCCTGCCCGACGATGTACTCATCGAGCTTTGCCTTTATCTCGGCAGGCTTCGGAAGATCTTCAAATCTGAGACGGTTTCCCTCATTATCGTGCATGGGGATCTCGTCATCCTCGGCAATTATGCTCATGCAGAGGTTAATGCATTCATCGCAAATGTATGCACCGTTTCCCGCTATGAGTCTGCCGGTCTGCGCCTGCGTTTTGCCGCAGAAAGAGCAGCGAATGCTCTTCCTGTCGTCTGTTCTTGCCATATTTGTACCTCGAGTTAAAAAGTGTGAATATGGGGGAACAATTTGTTCCCCCATACAGTCATCGTCTGGTTATAACCTGGTCGATAAGACCGTATTCCAGGGCTTCCTGCGCGGACATAAAGTGATCACGCTCACAGTCCTTTTCAACGGTCGCAATGTCCTTACCGGTGTTTTCAGCGAGGATCCTGTTCAGATTTTTCTTTATCTTGAGGATCTGCTCGGCCTGTATCTGGATGTCGGTGCACTGACCCTGGCTGCCGCCGGAGGGCTGGTGGATCATTATCTCGGCATTGGGAAGAGCAAAGCGCTTGCCCTTGGCTCCGCTTGACAGCAGGAACGCGCCCATGGACGCTGCCAGTCCGATGCAGATCGTTGACACATCCGGCTTAATGTACTGCATGGTATCATATATAGCCATGCCGGAGGTGACGCTTCCGCCGGGGCTGTTAATGTAGAACATGATGTCCTTGTCGGGGTCCTGCGCCTCAAGGTAGAGAAGCTGCGCCACAACAAGGCTTGCAGTTGCATCATTAACTTCCTCGGAAAGCATTATGATGCGGTCGTTCAGAAGTCTGGAGAAAATGTCATAAGAACGCTCTCCGCGGCTTGTCTGCTCAACAACATAGGGTACCAAACTCATAATAAAGTCTCCTTTCGTATTGGTCTGCTTATCCAGGAGATCATATCCGAAAATCAAGCGGATTATTCAGCCTCTGCTTCGGGAGCTGCCTCAGGTGCTTCCTCGGTAGCAGACTCAATAACTATCTTGCTTGCCTTTTCCTTTTTGAACTCGTTCTTGATGTATTCCTCGCCGAAGTACTGACGGATCTGATCAGCGGTAGTGCCGACGGTCTCGGCAGCGCCCTTGATGTAGTCCTCAAGCTCTTCGTCGGTGATCTCGATATTCTCTGCGGTGGCGATAGCGTCAAGCAGCAGCTCCTGCTTTATCTGGTACTCGGCTGCGGGACGGATGGTAGCGTTTATCGCTTCCTCGTCGAGCCCCATCATCTTCTTGATGTCGTCGGTGCTCATCTTCGGGTCGGTAAGACCGAAGTTTGCCGCATAGCTGCGGATGAGCTCGTCGATCTTCTCTTCCATCATGCTCTCGGGAACTTCAACGGTCATGTTGTTGCACGCCTTGGTCATGATAGCGGTGCGCCACTTAGCGTCCATCTGCTCCTGCATGACGCGCTCCATGTCCTTGCGGGTGTCGGCTCTGTACTCCTCAACGGTGTTGAACTCGGAGACATCCTGAACGAAATCATCGTCAAGCTCGGGGAGCTCGGTCATGGACAGACCGTTGAGCTTTACCTTGAATACGACATCCTTGCCTGCCATCTCGGGAGTGTAATCCTCGGGGAAGGTGATGTTTATATCCTTCTCGTCGCCGATGTTCATGCCGACGATCTGCTCCTCGAAGCCGGGGACAAAGGTATTAGAGCCGAGCTCGAGCTCATAGCCCTCTGCGCTGCCGCCGTCGAAGGGTACGCCATCGAGGGTGCCGACAAAGTCGATGTCGGCGGTGTCGCCCATCTGAGCCTCGCGCTCGAGGTCGATAACTCTGCCGTTGCGCTTGCGGACGCCGTCGATCTGACCGTCAACATCCTCTTCAGTGATGACGAAGGTCTCCTTGACTGCGCTGAGGTTCTTGTACTCGCCAAGAGTTACCTCGGGGTAGAGCTCAACATCGAAAGTGAGAGTGAGGACCTTGTCGTCGGACAGATCCATGTTGGAAACGGCGGGCTTGCCGATTATGCGCAGACCGCAGTTATCATAGCCGTGCTCATATGCGGGAGCGACGAGGGAATCGATTGCGTCCTGATAAAACACATCGCTGCCGTACATACCCTCAACGACTGCGCGGGGTGCCTTGCCCTGTCTGAAGCCGGGGATGGAGATGCTGCCCTTATTCTTATTAAATGCCTTGGTTACTGCCTCGTCAAATTCCTTTGCGTCAACCTCGACCTGGAAGCTGGCGTTTTTGGAGTCCTTCTTTTCTACATTCTTGACTAACATTTATATTTTCCTCCTAATATAATTCACATAGACCAAAACATAATAACAGATATTTCAGTCAAAAGCAATTATTTTCTTTTAACACGCGCTAAATAAGCTTTATCGGTGCAAAATTTATATGATCTGCCGAAACAATGGTAAATTCGGTGCCGGAAATAGTGCCTCCAAAGGCATATTTACAGCCTGCACCGTGTATATGTCCGTAGCAGCAGCGGCGAACATGGTATTTCTCGAGCAGTGCGAGTATCTCCGGACACTCATAGCTCATGTATTTAGGCGGATAATGAAGAAAAACCATAATATCATCGGTTTTCGCCGCTTTCAGCGACGCTTCAAGGCGCATGACTTCCCTGTTCATTATCTTTTTATCGTGCTCGTCACCCTTGCATTCCTCGTAAAACCAGCCGCGAGTGCCGCAGATGGAAACGCCTTCGTACTCAAAGCTCGAATTGTGGAGCACATCTATTGATTTAATGCCGTTTTTCTCAAAAAAGCTCCGCGCCTTTGTTGCGGTAGTCCACCAATAGTCGTGATTGCCCTTGAGAATTATCTTGCTGCCGGGCAGAGCCTCGATAAACTGAAAATCCGGCAGAGCCTCGTCCATCGTCATTCCCCAGGTAATATCGCCGCACAGAACGGTTACATCGTCATCGTTCAGAGGCTCAAAGCCTTTTTTAATCTTCTCGACATAGTTGGCCCACCGTCCGCCGAATATATCCATTGATTTGTTCGTACCGAGCGAAAGATGCAGGTCGCCGATAGCATATAAAGACATAACGCCTCCGCATAAAATCATAATAAACTGTCAAAGCTAATACCGTCTTAGGACAATAACTCTGGAGGTAATACGATGAACAACAAGAAAATGAGTTCTGACAAGATCACCGGTGTTGGCTGCGATGTCACAAACTGCAAGTACAACACCATCGACTGCAAGTGCTCGGCATCGCAGATAAAGGTGCAGAACGAAAAGGCTACCACCAAGTCTGAGACCTTCTGCTCCACCTTCTGCCCCCGTGGCTGCTGCGACTAAGCACTACAGCGGGGCTATGCCCCGTACATATCTATTTAAGGAAGTCCGCGACAGCCGCTTTCATATCCTGCTTGTCCACAACAAGGTCAAAGCGCTTTTCGCGCCTGTCAAGTCCCGCAAGGGGCTTGGGCACTTTGGTTCCGGTTACCTCGGAGAGCATTTCGATGAGCTGTGTGCCGGATGCTGCGTTGTCTCTGCCAAGGGCGCTGAGGACACTGTCGCAGAACTTGTACGGGCTTGCCGTTGACACAACGACGGCAGCGGCGCTATTTCCCTCCGATGCGCGGTAGTCAATAAGCTTTTTGTAAGCCACGGCAGTGTGCGTATCCATAAGATACCCGTTTTCGGCATATACACTGCCGATGGTCTTTTTCGTATCCTCGTCGGTGCAGTAGCCGCCGACAAAGTACTCAGATATAACGCTTTTTATCTCGCCGCTGACCTCATACCTGCCGGTTTTTGAAAGCTGCGACATATATCCGCTGACCTCATCGGAGCTTTTGCAGACACTGTAGATGAGTCTCTCAAGATTGCTGGATACGAGAATGTCCATAGACGGCGATATGGTCGTGTAAAACTTGCGGTTGCGGTCGTAAACTCCGCGCTCGAAGAAGTCCGCAAGGACATTGTTCTGGTTAGATGCGCATATGAGCTTGCCGACGGGCAGTCCCATATTTTTTGCATACCAACAGGCGAGAATGTTGCCGAAGTTGCCGGTAGGGACAACGAAGTCAAGGGCATCGCCGTACTCTATGCGTCCGGAGTTTGCAAAATCGCAGTAAGCGGAGAAATAGTAAACTATCTGCGGCAGGAGCCTGCCCCAGTTTATCGAGTTTGCCGACGAGAGAAACCATCCCTTTACGCTGAGCTCTCCGGCAAAGTCTTTGTCCGCAAATATCTGCTTTACGCCGGTCTGGGCATCGTCGAAATTGCCCCTGACCGCGGCGACGCTGACATTATTTCCGGTCTGGGTTATCATTTGCAGCTTCTGCACATCGGATACGCCGTTGTGCGGGTAAAATACAAGTATTTTCGTATCCTCAACATCCGCAAAGCCCTCGAGAGCCGCCTTGCCAGTATCTCCGCTGGTCGCAACGAGGATGCACACCTTGCGTTTTTCGCCGCACTTTTTGAGAGAAGCGGTGAGCAGATGCGGGAGCATCTGGAGCGCCATATCCTTAAATGCACAGGTCGGACCGTGCCACAGCTCGAGCACCGCCGTTTTGCCGTCCACAAAATGCAGCGGAGCCGTATCTGGCGTGTCGAAATTATCGCCATACGCCTTTGCTATCATAGTTTTGAGCTCATCTTCCTCAAACTCATCGAGGAAAAGGCGCATTATGCCGAGCGCTCTGCCGCGGTAATCTGTCTTTCCGAGCGCTTTTATATCATCCAAAGTTAGCTGAGGCAGAGTTTCGGGCACATAAAGCCCGCCGTCGGGCGCGAGCCCGCGGGATATTGCCTCGGAAGCGGTTACCTTGGCGTTGCTGTTCCTCGTACTGAAATATAACATATTCGATCCTCTTTTCGGTCAAAATGCGTTTTCTATGTGGTTAATTGTAACTTTTTTAGTGTTCACACCATCGGGAGCGTAGACCTCTATCACATCAAAGCGCGGCTGAAGCTCCGTTTCGTTTTTTTGCAGCCAAAGCTGAGCGGCGATGGTAACTCTGCGCTGCTTTGCGCAAGTTACAAACTCGCGCGCCTGCCCAAAATCGCTGTTTTTCCTGAGCTTAACCTCTGCGAAGACTATAAAGCCGCGTTTCCTTGCAATAATATCTATCTCGCCTTGACGGCAGCGAAAATTTGTTTCAACTATCCTGTAGCCGTGCAGCCGCAGGTAGTTTGCTGCCTTACGCTCGCCGAAGGCACCGAGTTTTTCTTCAGTCATCAGTGCATTTTCCTCAAAAAACTCATACGGTGTATCGGACTCGGTCCGAACTCACGCAGAGCGGCATAGTGCGCCTTTGTGCCGTAGCCCTTGTGCTTTTCAAACTTATACTGCGGGTACTTTTCCGCCATTTCGAGCATATACCGGTCACGGGTGACCTTCGCGAGAATGGATGCCGCGGCAATATCTGCGCACTTTGCATCGCCCTTAACAACGCAGCGGCTCGGCATTTTGATTGCGCTGTCGCGGTTGCCGTCGATAAGCGCGAGAGTCGGCGCGGGATCAAGCTTTTCTATTGCCCTGTTCATTGCGAGCATTGCGGCGTTTAGGATATTAAGCTCCTCTATCTCCTCAACGGTCGCAAAGGCTATGCCGTAGCTTACGGCGGCGCTGCATATAACATCGAACAGCGCTTCCCGTTTTTTCTCGCTGAGCTTTTTGGAGTCGTCCAGCCCCTTGATCTCAAGACCGCGCGGCAGAATGACAGCCGCTGCGCACACAGGTCCGGCAAGCGGTCCCCTGCCGGCTTCGTCAACGCCGCACAAAAGTGCCTCCCCGCTGTCGTATATTTCGTTTTCGAGCTCCCACAGATCTGACATCACGGCTTCTCCAAACTTATTCTGCCGAGCTTCCCGTCGTGGTACTCGCCCAGCAATGTGTTAGCCATGCGCTCAATATCATATTCGCCCTTTGAGATGAGAAAGCCGCGTTTTTTTGCAGCCTGCTCAAGCAGCTCAAAGCCGTTCATGTCGGGATCGGGTTCAAACTTATACCTCGCGGTGAGCGCATCGGGGTACATTTCCCGAAGCCTCAGCATGAAATTTGCAGCCAGCGTTTCCTTATCGAGCACATCGGCTTTTATGGCGTTTGTAATCGCCAGCATTTCGCCGACCTCCTGCGAGTCGAACTTGGGCCAGAGTATGCCGGGGGTGTCAAGAAGATCGAGTCCCCTGTCAATATTTATCCACTGCTTGCCGCGCGTGACTCCGGGCTTGTCGCCGGCGATTGCCGCCTTGCGCTTTGCCACCTTATTTATGAATGTGGACTTCCCGACATTGGGTATGCCGAGTATCATAACGCGCATGGGTCGGTTCACTTGCCCTTTAGCGGCGTAATCGGCGATCTTATCCTTCAACAGCTCACGCAGGGCGGGCGCAAATCCATTTACGCCCTTGCCGGTTTTCGCATCGGTCTCAAGTATCTTTATCCCGCTCTGCTCAAAATAGGCCCGCCACTGTGCGGTTATCGCGGGGTCGGCAAGATCGGTGCGGTTCAGGATGATAAGCCGAGGCTTTCCCTCGGCAAGCATGTCTATATCAGGGTTCCGGCTCGAACGAGGTATGCGCGCATCGAGTATCTCGCACACGGCGTCTACCTGCTTGATACTGTCCTCTATCATGCGCTGAGCCTTTGTCATGTGCCCCGGGAACCACTGAATATTCATTTTTTCAAAATTTACGCTGTCCATATCAGTCTCCGTAAGGGCTCCCTATTCTGTCGAGCGGGAATATCTTAAACAGCACTTTGCCGACGATAAGCCGCTCATCGACCATGCCGATGGAGGCACGGCGGCTGTCGGACGAGGCGTTTCTGTTATCGCCCATGACGAAAACGCAGCCCTCGGGCACGGTCTGAGCACCCTGGAAGTCGAGCTGATTTTTCGTGAGCTCCGCAATGTACGGCTCGTCGAGCAGCTCGCCGTCGACATACACTCTGCCGCGGTCGAAGTCAATATCGATAGTCTGACCCTCGGTGGCGATAACGCGCTTGACGAGCGCCTCGGACTTGTAATCATCCTTGCGGAAAATGACTATATCGCCCTGCTTCGGCTTATAAAAAATATCGGAAACTATGAGCTTGTCGGCATTAAGAAGCGTGGGGTTCATAGAATCGCCTTCTACATCCACGACTCTGAATAAAAAGACGAAAACTATAACGCAGATGACCAGTGCATAAACAAGGCACTGTATCCACTCGTATACCTCGCTGCGGGAGTTTAGAGTCTCGGCGCTTTCCGGCGCTTTAACCTTTGTTTTATCTTTCTTCATATTGCGTACCTCTCGATAGTTTATCAACGTATTATACACGATATTATGCTCTTTAGGCAACAACTCTTTATTAACAAAAGCAAAAAAAGAGGCTCTCGCCTCTTTCAGCGCGCAAAAAAGTCTGTGGCTTTTTTGCACGCTTCAAAAACGCCACATTCGCTGCACACTTAATCTGTACGCAGCACCATAGTTTTTTGCCAATCTAACAAAAAAAGAGGCTCTCGCCTCTTTTTTTGAAAAGATAATGGGTCTTGAGCTTACAGGCGCTCTTTGACCTTTGCCCTCTTACCAACGCGCTCACGCAGGTAGTACAGCTTTGCACGACGGACCTTGCCGCGGCGAACTGTCTCAACGGAGACGATGGACGGAGAGTGTACGGGGAAGACCTTCTCGCAGCCGACACCATAGGAGATGCGGCGGACGGTGATGGTCTCGTTGATGCCACCGTGCTTCTTGGCGATGATGGTGCCTTCAAAAGCCTGGTTGCGCTCACGGCTGCCTTCCTTTACGCGGACGGTGATACGCACGGTATCGCCGACATTGAGCTCGGGCAGTTCGGGCTTCATGTACTGTTCGCTGAGAACTTTGATCAGATCCATAGTCTAATCCTTCCTTTTCTTTAGGCGTTCGTGCCGGAGGACTCCCTTGGGTCTCGGCAGAGGACCGCTTGATAGCCTGCTTAACTCGCAAGCCTTAGTATGTTATCATAAACTTGCCTGCAATGCAAGCATTTTCAGCGGAAAACCTGCATATTTTCATCGAATATTTCTAGTCTTTTGAACTTGGCGAAATCGGGCGCTATGTCGGGTGTAAGCTGCCTGAGCGCATCGGCGATAAGCTCAGGATTGAGCGTGGGCTCCTGCGCGGATATAACGGCGCGCATTACAACATCTCCGCCGCTTTGCTCAAATGTTATGCTCTTTATTGCCGGACGAATATCGCTCTGCCCTATTCCGCGCTTTGTTTTCTTCTCTATAACGATGCTGTCGGCGGAGTAAAACTCATTAAGTGCCGCAGCCATTTTTCCGGCATCGCGCTCGTCATACTCAAAAACGCCGCTTACCTCAAGCCACTTTATCTCCTTGACCTTGCGCTCGGGCTCGTAGACCTCCATGACCTCAATTCCCTCCGGCATCTGCACGGAAAGGCGCGATCTTATCTCCTCACAAGGCATATCCTCAAGCATTTTAAAGTCCATTATCTCGCAAACGCTTGCGCAGCCTACCGACAGAGGCAGCGCGATGGAGATGTTCGGATGGGGGTTAAAGCCCTCGGAGTACTTGAGCCTGCACTCTGCGCGCATAAACGCTCTCGTGAGCGTGCGCATAAGATCGAGGTGCGATATATATACCGCTCTGCCAGTTTTCGAAAAAAGCATTCTGTACTTATCCATCGCATTTTCCTCCGTTCAGGAGCTTGGCGGCTCCGCAGCCCGCGCACTGTTTGCGGCAGTCGGGCGACAGCTCGGACTTATATGCCTGCTCACGCTCATGCCACAAGTGAGCACGCCTTACGCCTACATCGACGAGGTCCCATGGCATGACCTCATCGCGCTCGCGCAGTCTGTGAGCATAAAACTCCGGCGATACTCCTGCATCGGAAAACGCCTGCATCCAGCGGTCAAACGAGAAATAATCGCTCCATGCCTCAAGCCGTCCGCCCGCTCGCCAGATATTTTCTATGACCTTGCCGATGCGCCGGTCTCCGCGGGAAAGCGTCGCCTCGATATAGCTGGTCTTTGGATCGTGCCAGTTATAAACGACATTCTTTGCTTTTATATTATCGCGCAGGAGGTTCACCCTGCGGATATACTCGTCCATGGTCACCTGCTGCTCCCATTGGAACGGACTGTGGGGTTTGGGCACAAAGCACGAGGTCGATACCGTTATGCGCACTCCCCTGTTTTTGTTTTTCGCGTATAGCCGCCATGTGTGCAGCACCTGATTTGCAAGCTCGGATATGCCGAGGATGTCCTCATCCGTTTCCGTCGGCAGCCCAAGCATGAAGTAGAGCTTAACGGTGTTCCATCCGCCCTCGAATGCAAGGCGGCAGGTGTGCAGAAGGTCCTCCTCGGTGACATTTTTGTTTATAGCATCACGCAGGCGCTGACTTCCCGCCTCCGGTGCAAATGTCAGACCGCTTTTACGAGTTTTCTGAATGCGGTGCATTATGTCCATGGAAAAGTTGTCCGCTCTCAGCGACGGCAGCGAAAGTCCTATGCTGCGCGGCTCACAGTATTCCAGAAGCTCATCGCACAATTCGGACAGGTGCCGGTAATCGCTCGAGCTGAGCGAAAGGAGCGTTATATCCTGACAGCCGGTGTTTTTCAGCAGCTCTTTGCCTTGCCGCGCGAGCGTTTCGGGCTTTTTTGCCCTTATTGGTCGGTATGTATGCCCCGCCTGACAGAAGCGGCAGCCGCGCACGCAGCCGCGAAACAGCTCAAGATTTACGCGGTCGTGCACGACCTCGGTGGTCGGGACTATCGGAGATGTCGGAAACGGAACGGAATCGAGATCGGCTACCACTCTTTTTGTAACCTTTTCCGGCGCTCCATCTTTTATGACGAAATGATTTATGGTGCCGTCGGCATTGAGCTCGGCTTTATAAAACGACGGCACATAAACTCCGCCGATCTTTGAAGCCTGCTCCAAAAGGCGCTGCTTTTCCCAGCCCTCGCGCTTTGCAGTTCGCAGGAGCTCAAGCAGCTCGTTATTCATTTCCTCGCCCTCGCCGAGCAGGTAAATGTCGATAAAATCCGCCATAGGCTCGGGGTTAAGCGCAGCCGTGCCTCCCGCTATGACGAGCGGAAACAGCGATTTGCGCTCCGATGAATGTATCGGCACCCCCGCCATGTCGATCATGTCGAGCACCGTTGTATACGCCATCTCATAGCCTATCGAGAACGCCAGTATATCGTGCTCGGATATGGGGTCTCCGCTTTCAAGTGCATACAACGGCACGCCGTTTTGCTTCATCAGCTCGTACATATCGCCCCACGGCGCATACACGCGCTCGACCCAGACATACGGCAGCGCGTTCATTGTGTGATAGAGTATCCCCATGCCGAGGTTTGACATACCAATCTCATATGTATCGGGAAAGCAGAATGCCATGCGCAGCTCGACCTGGTTTTTATCCTTGATTATCTGGTTAAACTCGCCGCCCGTATACCTCGCGGGCTTCTGCACTTTTGGGAGTATTCGTTCAAGTCGTTTATCCATAATGTATCTCCATCCGAATATATCTTTATGATTTTACAACAACCGCATACTTTTTACAATACCCGTTTGCGCGATAAGCAGCCATACACCCGCTATGAGCAGTGCTGTTCCGTAGTCCTTTGCAAGGCTTAAAAGTCCGCAAACGGCTAGTATGGTCCCTGTTACGATACCTATGAGGTACATTATATCCGCGCATTTTTTGCGTCCGATGCAGCCGCTCAGCACCGTATACACCATGCGTCCGCCGTCAAGCGGGTACACCGGAAGCAGATTATACGCAGTAAGCACAAAGCCGACCGCCGTCAGCAGTACGGCGAACCCGTTTTCAGGGTAATGCGAACAAATCGCGGCAAATATGAGCCCCGCGGCGGGACCGGATGCCAAAACTATAAGCTCTCCCACTGCCGACTCGATGCCGTTACTGTCCATGCACAGTCCTGACGAGTCAAAGCGCACGGATACAACTTTTCCTCCGAACAGCTTTATTGCCGCCGAATGCCCCAGCTCGTGTATGACAACGGAAATTAATACAGCGAGAACAGCTTTAATGCCGACCGCAAAGTAAACCGCCGCCATAAGCAGCACCGCCCACGGGCTTATCGAAAACCGCCTCTTCACAGGTAAAACTCCGGATTTAGGTACACTCCGTTGTGCTCGAGCTCAAAGTGCAGATGCGGTCCGGTCGCGGCTCCGGTGGAGCCTACGAGCGCTATAACATCGCCCTTTTTGACAGGTCCGCAGTTCATGCATATCCTGCTGCAATGGGCATAGAGCGTTCTGTAGCCGTCGGGATGGTCTATCATCACATACTTTCCGAACGAGTCGGAGTCGCCCTGCGCAACTATGGTGCCGTCGGCAAATGCAGATATTTCCGAACCCGTCACCGCCGCAAAATCGGTGCCGTAATGATACTTCACCTCATTTTTTATCGGATGCATCCTGTATCCGAAGCCCGAAGATGTTACCCCTGCTACCGGACTTGTATACTCAAACGGCAGCTCTGGGCGCTCGTAGGTGACCTTTTCAGGCACTGCGTAGTCTGCATACGGCTCCTGCGCCTGCAAAAATGCCGCAACTGCGGGATGCTGTGTCGGCTCCGGCTCGGGAGTGGGTTCCGGTGTGGGGGTCGGTGCCGCCGTAGGCACGGGAGTAGGAGACGGCGTCGCGGCAGGTTCCGGTGTCTGCGGCGGCAGTGTTTCCGTGGGCTTGGGGTTGTTCTGCACAGTGCGCTTAATGAATGCCGATATCGGCTTCTCGGCTATTATCTCCCTGCCTAAATCAATAGCGGCCGCAGTCTGCTCCCGCTCGGTTATAAGCAGCCGGTTTATGCCCGACGACAGCTCTTCCGCAAGTGCCGGTGAAAGCATCCTCACGGCGGTCAGCAGCAGAAATATCCCCGCGCATATGTATATTTTCACTTCTTTCATTCCCATCACCTCATCTGTTCATCATATGCAGACAAGTAGGAATAAATTATTCTTGACAAGAACGGCAATGCTTATTATAATGTAAAAGCTGTTTCGGGGTGTAGCGCAGTTGGTAGCGCGCTTGGTTCGGGACCAAGAGGCCGGGAGTTCAAGTCTCCCCACTCCGACCAAAAATAAGGTTGATAGTTTTGATACGAGAGTATCTGAAACTATCAACCTTTTTCTTT
>SFLE01000006.1 GCA_004553495.1 Clostridiales bacterium
AGCATAATTTTAAGTGTGCTTGACATTTTCGATGCAAAGGAGAAAACAGATGGAACACACAAATTGATTGCGTTGGAAAAAGTTGTACACGAGCTTCAAAAAGCTTACAAGAACGCTATGCGTACCATAGCATCAGGCAATTATACCGAAGATGACTTGAAGTATGCTAAAAATATGTTTGATTCGTTAAAGGAAGCGACAAAAGCTGTTTATGAGACATACCGGGACATCTGTTCTGATCCAAGTAAGCAAATCTGGCTCAACGACCAGATTGAAAACCTTGAGCGCATGACGATGTCTAACTATAGCCCATATGGCTTTGAGGCGTATTAATACACAAAAACCAGCTGCGTTGGCAGCACAAATATAGTTGGAGGATAAAAACTATGGCAAGCAACCAGATCAGAATTACCCCGGATCAGATGCGCGAGAGAGCAAACCAGTACCGCGCAGAGGCAGAGACCGTAAACGGCGTTATCGGCAAGATGGACAGCCTGCTTCAGCAGCTTCAGGGCGAGTGGGAAGGCTCGGCAAGCGAGTCCTACGCAGCCCGCTATCAGGAACTCAAGCCCGGATTCATGAAGGCCGAGGAACTCATCCGCGAGATAGCAGCAGCCCTCGATTCGACGGCAAAGATCGTTGAAGAGACCGACACAGGCATTGCTAACCAGTTCAGAGGCTAATTAATTACTGTATATTTCCGGTGCTCCGGTTATATAGAAATACTACAAGGAGGAAAAACTATGGCAAGCAACCAGATCAGAATTACCCCGGATCAGATGCGAGAGAGAGCAAACCAGTACCGCGCAGAGGCGGAGACTGTCAACGGCGTCATCGGCAAGATGGACAGTCTGCTCCAGCAGCTTCAGGGCGAATGGGAAGGCTCGGCAAGCGAGTCCTACGCAGCCCGCTATCAGGAGCTCAAGCCCGGCTTCATGAAGGCCGAGGAGCTTATCCGCGAGATAGCAGCAGCCCTCGATTCGACTGCAAAGATAGTTGAAGAGACTGATATCGGCATTGCTAATCAGTTCAGAGGCTAATACACTGCGCAAGCCGCCTCCTGCCCACTGCAACGAGGCGGCTTGCATTTAAGCTGACGGAAGTCGAACATGTGCCGTCAGCTTAAAGTATATTGAGGAGAAATACTATGGACAACATGAAGATGCAAATCGAGCTGAATAACCACCCATACGAGCAGAATATGCTTTATGCTGCTGTGAGTCTGCGCGGTGGCTTTGTGACGCGTGACTTCATCTTGGGCGAGAAAGAGCATTTCGTTTCAAACTGCGCATTTTATAATGTTTTGTTTAATTACTACAGACTCGAGAGCAATATGCCGGGTCTGCATTTTGACATACAGAGAGCTGTTTCGACAATTTCTTTCAGCAGGAAAAAAGCAGAGCTTGCCTCCGCGTTGAGACAGGTCATATTGACTATTTTAAACTCCGAATACAACGAGGAAGCTTTCAAAAAGGCTAAGCATACCGCAAGAGAGGCATTTGCCGCGCGGTATAAGGAAGGCGCGTTTCGCGCACAGTACAAAGCCTATGAGTTTTCCGATTTAAACAAGCGCTTTACTCTCAGAGCGCTTATAGATGATATTGAAAAAATAGATTTTGATACATTCGTTTCGTGCGCACGAGCGCTTCTCGTTCCGGGTAATATATGCGTATATATTATAGGTCAGACTGATGAGCTTGACATTTCCGAACTGGCATTTGAAGATGAAGAGCTTCCGGAGCTGCACAATGTGCACATAGCCGGATACGGTTACGATCCGTATCTGCGACAGGATGCTCATGTCGTGAATGTGGCGCGTCAGGATGTCAATCTGATGGTAGAGGCGTTCGACTTTATGAGCGAGTGCATAACGAATTTTGCAAAGCTTATGATAACCGAGCTGCTTGCCGAACACATAGAGGTACTTGGTGCAGAAGTCTGGGTCGATGCGCTGGATGCGAGTATAATTTTTCCGGTCGCCCGTCTCGACAGCTACAAGCGCAGGCTCATTGATTGCAGTGAGCAGTCATTCCTGACGGCGCAGAAGCGCCTGCTTGCAAAGTATATCATTCTGATGCACAGCAGCCCGGAGCTGTTTGCGATAAAAGCGGCAGGACTTATGACAGTAGGCGTTTATATAGACCAGTATCTCGAATTTCTTAACAGTTGTACATACGAGCTGTTTGACGAGATGTGCACAAAGGCGGACTTCAAGATCTCGGAGGCTCAGGTCGTGCTCAGAAAGGAGTCAAAATAAATGGCTGAGATTTATTTAGATCCAAAAGGGTTTCAAGGTCAGATCGATTCATTTGAGACCGCGGCGGCAGGCATCAAGGAACTCAAGTATTCGTTAGACAAGCAGGGAGTAAAGCTCCAGAGCATTGACAGATATGTTGAGTGTGCAGAGGCTTTCAATGACACCATAGCACTGTTTGGTGCCATGCTCGACAAGGACACCGAGAGCATGAAGCGAATAAAACTCAGCTGGATGCATGTGGATGAGGACAGTTCGCTCAAACCGGTCATAGATGTAATACTTGGGAAGTGAGGCGAGTTTAGTTGGCTAACAAGGGTGATTTATATCTTGACAATGCTGCGGTCATCGGCATGCACGATGCCGTGAAAGCATATGGGACGACCGTGCAGGACAAGCTTTACTCGCAGTTTAAATCTGCGTATAAGCTGTCCGTGTCAAACTATTTCCGCGGTGATGCGGCTGAGGCATTCAAGAATTATCTTACTAATGGTGCGATCAATATAATCGGGGGAATGATGGACATTGCGTCCGATATGTCTATGATTATCCAGCTCTTTGCCGAAGCATTTTACCAGTATGAGTTCAACCACAATGGCAGAGTAGCAGAGAGTGTGCTTGACCACATAAACAATGGACTTATATCTAAAGAGCAGGCGTTCGACAGCACAAAAGTCGAACTCAATGCGGTCATGCAGCTTGCGTCAAAGTACATAGCGACCAAATCGCTGGAGATGGGAACAGTAAATCAGGGGTATTCCGAAACACAGACGGTCCTGAAGAAGATACGCGAGGATCTGTATGATGTAGATGATCAGGCGTGCAAAACCGCAGATGATCTTATGACCCGAATAGTAGAGGTCAGAACTCTGATTGAAAGAATGATGGCTTACTGCTATAATGGTGACGGCAGGATAGTTACCGATAATCTCAAGAACCTTCAGACACAGGGCTGGTTCCACAAGGCCGGAAATGTGGCTCTGTACTTGAAGCTACAGGAGGATCCGTTTGAGTATGTAGCGGGGGAGACCACGGTGGCGGAGGACCAATGGGCAGCTGGGCTGTGCCTCGATGTGTATGCTTACGCAGGATATGCATTCCTGACAGCGTCCGGAGAAGCCGGGGTTGAGGACGGAACGGCATTTGCCAAGGGCAAGGCTGCTGTACTGACTGCCAACGGTTATGCCCAGTTTACCGATTACCTGAGCGGGACTGCCAATGCCAAATTCGGCTTTGCCGAGGGCGAGGCCAAGGCCGGCTGGTCGGATAAATATAAGGGTTACAAGGTCGAAGCAGAGGTTGGACTTGTTAAAATCGATGGTTCCGTTGTTCTCGGTTCCGATGATCTCAATGCCTTTGTTAAGGGCGAGATTCAGGTACTGACTGCCGACGGTAAGATCGCGTGTGAATTTGAGGATGACGGCGAATTTGCCGTCGGGCTCGATGCATCCGCGACGCTTGCATCGGCAAGTGTCAAAGTCGGAACGACGATTCTCGGATATAAGAATACGGATACCGCGACCGGAGAAACGGAAACCCTGCTCGGCTTCAAAGCGGGTGCTAAAGCAAAAGCCGGAGGCAGTTTGGCGGTTTGGGCAGAGAGCAAGACGGCGATAGAGGGCGAATATGTCAATATTAATGCCACTACCGTAAAGGTCGATGCCGCGCTGCTATTGGGACTCGATCTGTCTCTTACCATACCGACTCCGTATTTCAAGTGGCCTTGGTGATGGGAAGGAGGCATATACAGTATGGGAATGGAAACCTTAGATGATTTCAAAAACGCATTTGACAGCTACAAAAAACAGCTTGCGGCCAAAAGAGTGGAATGGCGAAAATGTATGAATATCGCAAACGAGATCGGTGCGGTGTATGACAGAATGGCAGACGATAAGAAAGCTATGAAGGAATATCGCAATAGCTTTAAGGGATTTGCCAATGAGACATACGGCACATTCAGAGGACATCTTTATCTTGAATCGTACAAGGTGAGTACAAAAGCACTGCTGAAAGACTACGATGCTGTTATCAGCAATATAGATACTAATATGGACAGACTCAATTTGGAACGCTGTAAGTACGAGAACAAGGCAAGTGAATGCTGGGGTATGATCGGATGGCTTGAGGCCCAGATAAACACGGTTGCCCACACGATCGAAAACTGGATAAACTGAAAGGGAGTATCACATGTCAATTAAGGTAGTACTTGCAAAGGCGCACGGGGAGCAGCTGTCTGATCCCGAAATCAAAAAAGAGTTTGAAAGTGTAAGTGCGGTATATAAGGATGCTGAACTCAATTACGCCGACGGAACGGTCAACTTCGTTTTTGTGAAGGGTATTTATCTGCATCATGAGCGAAAAATGATAACAGCCTGCCTCTTTGTCAACAAAATGGATCGGACAATAAATGAGCTCCACGGCGTTATACGGCTCGGCTTCACGAACAGCGAAGCGAGGATAGCTACGACCACAATAAATTTCAATAAGGAATTTATGGGTTGCCTGCAAACAGATGAGGGGCTTCTTGTACACCTTGGCATTCCGGTCAAGGGACTTAAAAACAACGAGGAATTTCGCGCCGGAGATATAACTGGAACATTCAGCGATGTCAGGGTGACATTCGAGGAAGAACAAAAAGTCGAGGAATGAGAGCTATGAGGGTAAATAAGGCAAACTGCACGGCGATAATAAGCGGGATCATAGTTGACCTGAGAGTAAAAGGACTTGATTCGCCGACAGTGATAACGGTTCGATACGAGGCCGGTGGCAGGATCTATGAAATTGAAGACAGCATAAAGCTTAGAAGCGAGACGATTAAAATCGGATTCCTGCCCGTGGGACAAAAGCGGGTGCCGGTCATGGGCAATACATCTGTCGGCAGCACAGCCAGAGTCAGCTATAACCCCACGAACCCCGCGGAAGCGTTCTTAACCGATAATATCGGAAAATCTAACATATAACAAAACATCCGCGCCGGTCGGCGCGGATGTTTTGCATCACAGGAATGGCGTATCCTCGGGGGGAGTATATTCGTTTTTGAGGATCTCGCTGAAGCCGGGGTCGTCGGCGGTGGTATCCTCGGTATCGCGCACGAAGTTTATAAACTCCGTCATCAGCTCGCTCGGCTCGCGGTTTTTCATGCGCACGAGCACATACTCTATTTGCCGCGCGGGCTCGGTTATGATCTTCGTAACGAGCAGGTCGTTCGGAGTGTATGTCGTGCGCGGGAAGATGCTTATGCCGACATCAAGCTCCGTGAGCGCCACCGCGTCGAGGTAATTTGACATGGTGCACACGATGTTCGGCTCCTCGCCAGCCTCGGCAAACCATGCGCGTATCGCGTCGATGCGCGAGGGACGGCTCGGAATGATGAGAGGCTTACCGGCAAGGCTTTTGAGCGGTATCGTATCGCCGCCGTCCGCCAGCGGATTTGACCGCGACATTATTGCGACCCACGGTCCTCTGCCCACGGCGAAGCCCTCGAGATGCTCGGTGTCATACGGTGCCGCTATCACTGCAAGGTCGAGCAGCCCCTGGCGCAGCCGTTCGAGCACATCGTCGCTGCTGCCGTTCCACAGGCTGTAGTGCACATTGGGGTACTCCTCCTTGAACCCCGCTATCCAGCGAGAGGTCAGAAACGGCGCTCTGCCCTCGACCATGCCGAGCTTTATCGTGCCGCTCATGCCGCCGCTGAGACTCATCACCTCGTGCTGAGTTCGTTCAGCCATGTCGAGTATCTGAACAGCGCGCTGGAACAGCAGCCTTCCGGCATCGGTGAGCTGGAGCTTGCGCTTGCCGCGGACAAACAGCGCGCAGCCGAGCTCGTCCTCAAGCGCCTTCATCTGATTGCTCAGCGGCGGCTGGCTCATGCACAGGCGCTCGGCCGCGTGGGTAATATTCAATTCCTCCGCCACAACGGTGAAATATTTCAGTGTTCTAAGATCCATCTATCTATAACTCCCACTTTTGTTATGGTTATATATCATACCAGAAAAATATGATAACCGCAATGGTATATGTATTTTATTTATCAAGCCGTTTGTGCTAACATACAATCATAATTTGTTGTAATCATTTGCTCTCTCATCTGTGAAAAACTGAAATCTGCCGCAAAATGCTGCGGCAGACTTTAGTTTTTATTAAGTGATTATGACCCAAGTGAATACCGCAAATGCTATGACGGAGACAAGTAACTCATATGCTCGGCAGCAGAGAGTCGGGGACAGTGCGATCCCGATGCCGGAGGATGAGCGAATAACACTTTATCAGCAGCGATCTGAAAGGGGCGGCCCCAGTAGGAAAGACGCGGAGTGCGGCGTTAATGCACGAGGGCTTGATTGAGCCCGTAAAAGTGATTGCTTCGGCAATAATTTAGGTGGCACCGCGGATTAGCAGCTATTCGTCCTAAGGTTTAGGGATAGCTGCCAAAAAAATTCGGAGGTGTATTTTTTTTATGTGTTCAATCATTGGTTTTACGAGCAGAGAGCTTACCGCTCAGTCGGTAAGAGAGTATTTTGACCGCACCGTATCGCGCGGACCGGACGCAACGAGGATGGCGGAGCTTGACGGAGCGGTCCTCGGCTTCCACCGCCTGTCGATAATGGGTCTTGACGAGCGCGGGATGCAGCCGTTTTATCTCGGCGGCAACGCCGTCGTGTGCAACGGCGAGCTGTACGGTTTCCGACAGCTCCGCGAGGAGCTGAGTGCTAAGTATAGCTTCAAAAGCGAGTCGGACTGCGAGATAATCCTGCCGCTTTACCGCGAATATGGGCTTGAGATGTTCTCAAAGCTCGACGCGGAGTTCGCGATGGTGATATACGACGGACAGACCCGCGAGCTCATCGCGGCGCGCGACCCCATCGGCATCCGCCCGCTGTACTACGGCTATTATTCCGACGGCAGCATAATGTTTGCAAGCGAGGCAAAAAACCTCGTCGGGCTGTGCGATAAGATAATGCCGTTTCCTCCCGGACACTACTATGCCGGCGGCAAATTCGTGCGCTATGCCGATCTGACCACCGTGACGGAGTATGTGCACGACGACATCGACACCGTTTGCGCGAAGATACGCGAAAAGCTCATAGCGGGCGTTGAAAAGCGCCTCGACGCCGATGCGCCGCTCGGCTTCCTGCTTTCCGGCGGACTTGATTCGAGCCTTGTGTGCGCAATATCGGCAAAGCTTCTCGGAAAAAAGATCCGCACATTTGCCATCGGTATGGATCTTGACCCCATCGACCTTAAATATGCGCGCGAGGTAGCCGAATTTATAGGCTCTGAGCACATGGAGGTCACCATGACGCGCGACGAGGTGCTCGCCTCTCTCGAGGAGGTCATAGCGATGCTGGGCACCTACGATATAACCACCATTCGTGCAAGCATGGGAATGTACCTGTGCTGCAAGGCGATACACGAGAAAACGGATGTGCGCGTGCTGCTCACGGGCGAAATTTCCGACGAGCTGTTCGGCTACAAGTACACCGACTTCGCACCGTCGCCCGAGGAGTTCCAGCACGAGGCGAAAAAGAGAGTGGACGAGCTGCATATGTACGATGTCCTGCGCGCGGACCGCTGCATCTCGGTAAACTCGCTCGAGGCGCGTGTACCGTTCGGCGATCTCGATTTCGTCCGCTATGTCATGAGCATAGACCCCGCCATGAAGATGAACACCTACGACATGGGCAAATATCTGCTGCGCAGGGCGTTTGAAAAGGACGGCATCCTGCCCGACGATATACTCTGGCGGCAGAAGGCGGCATTTTCCGATGCTGTGGGTCACTCGATGGTAGACGACCTCAAGGCTTATGCCGAGAGCGTTTACACCGACGAGCAGTTCGAGCAGGGCTGCAAAAAATACGATTTCGCGGTTCCCTTTACAAAGGAGAGCCTGCTTTACAGAGACATATTTGAAAAGTACTACCCCGGTCAGGCACCGATGGTCAAGGACTTCTGGATGCCGAACAAAACATGGCCGGGCTGTGATGTTAACGATCCCTCCGCACGAGTTCTGAAAAACTACGGCGCGAGCGGCAAATAGGAGGTATAGACATGAGCAGAGAGACAAAGAAAATTCCCGAATTGTTTGGAAGCTGCGTTTTCAACGAGCGCACTATGCGAAAGTATGTCAAGGAGAAGTATTATCAGGAGTGGAAAAAGTGCCTTGCCGACGGCAAGCCGCTCACGCTTGATGTCGCAAACGGCATTGCCGACGGCATGAAGGAATGGGCACTCGAGCACGGCGCGACCCACTTTACTCATTGGTTCCAGCCTCTTACCGGCATAACCGCCGAGAAGCATGACAGCTTCATTTCCCCTGCCGGCGGCGGCACGATAAGCATGGAATTTTCCGGCAAGGAGCTTGTTCGCGGCGAGCCCGATGCCTCAAGCTTCCCATCCGGCGGTCTGCGCGCGACATTTGAAGCGCGCGGCTACAGCGCATGGGACCCCACCGCGTTTGCGTTTATTAAGGACGGAACGCTCTGTATCCCCACCGTGTTCTGCTCTTACTCCGGCGAGGCGCTGGATAAAAAGACCCCGCTTTTGAGATCCTGCGATGCCGTCAGCCGTCAGGCTGTGCGCATCCTGCGACTCTTCGGCGACACCGAAACGCAGAAGGTCATGGCTCAGGTCGGACCCGAGCAGGAGTATTTCCTTATAGATAAAGAGCTGTTTCTGGAGCGCGAGGACCTTAGACTTTGCGGCAGAACGCTGTTCGGCTCGAAGCCGCCCAAGGGTCAGGAGCTTGAGGATCACTATTTCGGGACCATCCGCCCGCGCGTTGCCGAGTATATGCAGGATCTTGACGAGGAGCTGTGGAAGCTCGGCGTTCTGTCTAAGACCCGCCACAACGAGGTCGCGCCCGCGCAGCACGAGATGGCGCCCATCTACTCCGATGCCAACACCGCAAACGATCAGAACCAGATCAGCATGGAGATAATGCAGAAGGTAGCCGACCGCCACGGTCTCGTGTGCCTGCTGCACGAAAAGCCCTTCGCCGGCGTTAATGGCTCGGGCAAGCACAACAACTGGTCGCTCGGCACCGACACCGGCGCAAACCTTTTCTCCCCTGGCAAGACCCCCAGCCAGAACGCGCAGTTCCTGCTGTTTTTGGCGGCATTCGTGCGCGGCGTTGACGAGTATCAGGAGCTTCTGAGATGCTCGGTAGCATTCGCCGGCAACGACCACCGTCTCGGCGCTCAGGAAGCGCCTCCGGCGATAATCTCGGTGTTCCTCGGTCAGGAGCTCGAGGCCATCGTTGATTCCATCGTAAACGGCACGGGCTACACCGAGATGAGCAAGAGCACCCTGCGCATAGGCGTTGATGTTCTGCCGCCCATCCCGCGCGATACCACCGACCGCAACCGCACATCGCCCGTTGCGTTCACCGGCAACAAGTTCGAGTTCCGTATGCCCGGCGCGAGCCAGTCGATAGCGGGACCGACAACGGTCCTCAACACCATCATGGCTGACTCCCTGTGCAAGTTTGCCGACGAGCTCGAGGGCGCGGAGGACTTTAACAGCGCTCTGCACGAGCTCATAAAGCGCACCTTCACCGAGCATGGACGCATCTTGTTCTCCGGCAACGGCTATGACGAGTCGTGGGTAGCCGAGGCAGAAAAGAGAGGACTTAAAAACCTCAAGAACGCCTCTACCGCGCTGCCCGAGTATATGCTGCCGAAGAATGTCGAGCTTCTCACCCGCTACGGCGTTTACACCGCGTCCGAGATCGCGGCGCGCCATGAGATACACATGGAGCAGTACTGCAAGGTCATCGCCATCGAGGGCGAAACTCTTGTTGATATGGTGCAGCACGGCGTTCTCAACGCCGTTTCCGAGTACACCGCGGCTCTGAGCGAAACGCTCATTAAAAAGCGCAAGGCTCTGCCGGATGTGCCGTGCCGCGTTGAAAGCGCGCTCATCGGCACTCTCAGCAGCCTGAACGAGAGTCTGCTCGATAAAATGGTGGCGCTGAAATCCGCGCTTGAGACAGCGCCCAAGGCCGGAGCCGAGGAGCTCATGCGGTATTACCACGATGAGGTGTTCCTCAAGATGGAGGATATGCGCGCCGTTATAGACAAGCTCGAGACCCTCACGGCGACCGAGTACTGGCCTTACCCGAGCTATTACGATATGCTGTTCTCGGTGTGATCTTCCGCAGTAAAATTCTAAGATAAAGCAACAAATTATATTTTTTGATAAGAGAGAGTAAACAGATGAAGTATGTATTTGTAACAGGCGGCGTTGTGTCGGGGCTGGGCAAGGGAATATGCGCAGCCTCGCTCGGCAGACTTTTAAAGCAGCGCGGTCTGCGCGTTAAAAATCAGAAATTCGACCCCTATCTCAATGTTGACCCCGGCACGATGAGCCCCTATCAGCACGGCGAGGTGTTCGTCACCGACGACGGAGCCGAAACGGACCTCGACCTCGGCCATTACGAGCGCTTCGTAGACGAAAGCCTCAGCGGTAATTCCTCCGTATCCGCGGGCAGGATCTACTGGAATGTGCTCAACCGCGAGCGTCAGGGCGGATACCTCGGCGGCACGGTGCAGATAATACCCCATGTGACCGATGAGATAAAGCAGAGCGTTTACGCCATGGAGGATGAGGAGATAGATGTTCTCATCTGCGAGATAGGCGGCACGGTCGGCGATATCGAAAGCCAGCCGTTTCTGGAGGCTATCCGTCAGGTGGCGGTAGAAAAGGGCAGGCAGAATGTCGTGTTCATCCATGTTCCGCTCATAGTACAGATCCCCGGCACGGGCGAACTTAAAAGCAAGCCCACGCAGCATTCCGTAAAGGAGCTTCTGTCCGTAGGCATCCAGCCGGACATTCTTGTGTGCCGCACCGATGCGCCGATAAGCGACGATGTCCGCGCCAAGATAGCGCTTTTCTGCAATGTCGAGCCCGAGTGCGTTATCCAGAACACGACCGCCTCTACGCTGTATGAAGCGCCGCTGCTGTTAGAGCACGAGGGACTGTCGAGCGTTGTGTGCCGCAAGCTCGGTCTTGATTGCCCCGAGCCGGAGCTTTCCGAGTGGCGCGCTATGGTAAGCAGAATAAAAAATGCCCACCGCAGAGTGAGCATAGCCCTCGTCGGCAAATATGTTCAGCTTCACGATGCCTATCTTTCCGTTGCCGAGTCGCTCCAGCACGCGGCTGCGGCAAACGACGCCGTTGTCGATATAAAATGGGTCGATTCCGAGGAGCTTTCCGAGGAAAATATAGATGACATTCTCGGCAGTGTTGACGGCATACTCGTGCCCGGCGGCTTCGGCGACCGCGGCATCGAGGGTATGATCCTCGCCGCGCGCTATGCCAGAGTGAACGACATTCCCTATCTCGGCATATGCCTTGGGCTCCAGATAGCGGTCATAGAATTTGCGCGCAATGTCCTCGGCTGGCGCGACGCAAGCTCTGCGGAGTTCACCGCCGACTCTCAGCATCCGGTCATAGCGCTCATGCCCGAGCAGCAGGGCATAACCGCAAAGGGCGGCACCATGCGCCTCGGCAAATATCCCTGCGTGCTAACACCCGGCAGCAAGGCGCATGAATACTACGGCGAGGGGCTCATCTACGAGCGCCACCGCCACAGATACGAAGTCAACAACGATTTCCGCGAGGAGATCAGCGCCCGCGGGCTCGTGCCTGTGGGCATGAGCCCCGACGGACACCTCGTGGAGATGGTGGAAAACCCCGCGTGCAAGTGGTTTGTCGCGGCGCAGTTCCATCCGGAGTTTAAAAGCAGACCCAATAAGCCGCACCCGCTGTTTTACGGGTTTATCAGGTCTGCCGTCAAATGAAAGGCAGGGCAATAATGAGAAACTATGAAAAGGAATTTAACCAGCGAGTTCAGTTTATAAAATACGCGGTGCGCGAGAGCGGCGCCGAAGGCATCGTTTACGGAAACTCCGGCGGCAAGGACTCCGCGCTTGTCGGCATCCTGTGCAAAGCCGCGTGCGACAACACCGTGGGCATTATCATGCCCTGCACCTCGGCTCGCAATTTCGACATGGATAAGCGCGACGGCGAGACCGTTGCCAAGGCCTACGGCATTGAAACGCGCTATGCCGATCTCACCGCCGTGAAAGCCGCGGAAAAGGAGATACTCAAGGGCGTTACGGAGCTCACTCCCGCTGCCGAGGCGAACATCGCGCCGCGCCTGAGAATGGCGACGCTGTACGCGGTGGCTGCATCGGAAAACCGTCTCGTTTCCGGAACGGGCAACCGCAGCGAGGGCTATGTCGGCTACTTCACCAAGTGGGGCGACGGCGCCTGCGATTTTAACCCCATCGACGATCTCACCGTAACGGAGATATACGAATTCCTGCGCTGGCTCAAGGCTCCCGAGTGCGTTATAAAAAAAGCGCCCTCGGCCGGACTGTTCGACGGACAGACCGATGAGAGCGAAATGGGCTTTACCTATAAAGAGCTTGACACTTACCTCGAAGGTGGTAAAATAGACGATGCGGCGCTTGAAAAGATAAAGCGTATGCACGCAAAAAGCGAGCATAAGCGCCGCAGTATATTGACATTCTGAGGTGCTGATATTTGAAGACTAAGGATATGGCATATATCGCCCTGATGGCGGTGCTCATATCGGTCTGCTCATGGCTGTCGATACCGGCAGCCATTCCTTTTACCATGCAGACCTACGCGATATTCACGGCGCTTTTGCTTTTAGGCGGCAGACGCGGCAGCATAGCCGTTTTGCTGTACATACTCATGGGCGCGGTGGGACTTCCGGTGTTTGCTGGCTTCACCGGCGGAGTCGGCAAGCTCATGGGACCGACCGGCGGCTACATCATCGGCTTCGTGTTCACGGCGCTGTGCTATTGGCTCGGCGAAAGACTGTTCGGCAAGCGCTTCGGCGCACGCCTTGCGGGCATGATAGTCGGGCTTATAGTGTGCTATGCGTTTGGAACGGTGTGGTTCGTGCAGGTCTACTCGGCGACGAAGCCCATAAGCTATGCCTCCGCGCTCGCTGTTTGCGTTTTCCCGTTTATAATACCGGACATTGCAAAAATGCTGCTTGCCCTCTTCACGGACGAAATACTGAAAAAGCATATCGAGATCGAATAAAAAAACCGCTCCGGTCGGAGCGGTTTTTTTAATGCCTTTTTTAATTACTTCATTGCGTTTACCGCATCGAAGTCCTCGCAGATCTGCTCGCCGGGAGCCTTGGTGAGCAGGGACACGACGACGATGAAGATGCAGGAGATGATGAACGCGGGCAGCAGCTCGTATATCGCAAATGCGCCGCCTATGGGAGCTATGGCGTATTTCCAGATGAACACCATTGCAGCGCCCGAGAACATACCGGCTATAGCGCCCCACTTGTTGCAGCGCTTCCAGTACAGCGAGAACAGAACGATGGGGCCGAAGGTCGCGCCGAAGCCTGCCCATGCAAACGATACGACGCGGAAGATGGAACTCGTGGGGTCGAGCGCGAACAGCACGCCGCACACGGCAACGCACAGAACGGTGATGCGGGCGACAACCATGCTCTGCTTGTCGCTCATCTTGATGCCCATAACGCCGCGGATGATATTCTGAGCAATGGCGGATGCGGCAGCGAGGAGCTGAACATCGGCGGTGGACATAGTAGCCGCGAGGATGCCTGCCAGAACAAGACCGGCGAGGATAGCGAAGAATGCGCCGTACTCGGACATGACCGCCGCGATGGTGACTATGAGAGACTCGGCGGAGGAAGCATCGGGGAACATGGTAACGATGCTCTCCTTGGCCATGGAGTAGCCGACTATACCGATTATAACAGCGACCGAGAGGGATACAACGACCCAGATGGTAGCAACACGGCGGCTGAGCTTGAGCTTATTCTCATCCTCGATAGCCATGAAGTGGAGTATGACATGGGGCATGCCGAAGTAGCCGAGCGCCCATGCAAGGGTGGAAATTATCTTCAAAGTTCCGAACTCGCCGGCTGTGGACGCCGTAATATCGGTGACTGAGGTGAAGCTGAGGTAGCCGGGGATGGCTTTGGCGTTTGCAACGACATTATCCCAGCCGCCCACGGAGTTTATGCCGAAAATGAGAACGACCGCAAGGGCGAACACCATGATAAGGCTCTGCACAAGGCTCGTTACCGATGCCGCCTTGAAGCCGCCGCACGCGGTGTATGCCACGATGACAGCAGCGCTGATGATCATGGTGGGGACATAGTCAAAGCCGAACAGGGTGCCGAACAGCTTGCCGCAGGCGGAAAAGCCGGAAGCGGTGTAGGGCACATAGAAGACGATGATCGTGATAGCGCCCAGCAGCTCGATGAGCTTGGTGTCGTCATAAAAGCGCTTTGATATGTACTCGGGCAGAGTCAGCGCGCCCAGACGCACCGAGTAGCGGCGCAGACGCTTTGCAACGAACAGCCAGTTGAGGTAGGTGCCTATCGCAAGACCGATAGCCGTCCAGCTCGCCTCCGCAACGCCGCAGAAAAACGCAAGACCGGGAACGCCCATGAGCAGATACGCGCTCATGTCGGACGCCTCCGTGGAAAGCGCCGTTACGATAGGTCCGAGCTTTCTGCCGCCGAGGTAGAACTCGTGCGCGTCGGACTGACCCTTGGAATAGTAAACGCCGATGGCGACCATACCTACAAGGTAGACCACAATGGCGATCAGAATACAGATGATATTGCTTGACATTGTTTCTCTCTCCAATCATTTTTAAACGATGTTTGAATTATAGCCATGCAAAAAGTGCATTGCAAGCACGAAAATCGAACAAAGCACTTGATTTCGGTGAAAAAAGTAGTATAGTATTATAATCCCTAATATAATTCATGTTAGCATGAATATAATTCATGCAACAAGCATTTAAGGAGCGGACATGAACATCTCAAAATATGAAACGCTGGCAAAGGTCGTGGAGCTCGGCAGCCTTACGAAGGCAGCCGAGGCGCTCGGCTGCACTCAGTCGGCGGTAAGCCATACAATAAATAATCTGGAGGCGGAGTTCGGCTTTGCCGTCTTAACCCGCTCGCGCGCGGGAGTTAAGCTCACCGGCGACGGGGAGCGGATAATGCCCTCGGTGCGAGGAATGTTAAACTATGAGGAGCAGCTCCGTCAGACCGTTTCCGCGATACGCGGGCTCGATTTCGGCACCGTGCGCATAGGCGCGTTCACCTCCGTTGCGGTGCACTGGCTGCCCGGTGTTATAAAGGAGTTTCAGCGCGATTATCCAAATGTCGATATAAAGCTGTTAAACGGCGACTATTACGATGTCGAGCGCTGGATAGAGGAGGGCAGCGTTGACCTCGGCTTTGTAAATGTTCCGGCGGGCATAAGGTGCGAGTGTGTGCCTCTTATGGAGGACAGGCTGCTTGCGATACTTCCGCACGGGCACAAGTTTGAGTCATACCCGAAATTCCCGCTCGTCGAGTGCGAGACCGAGGCGTTCATAACCCTTCTTGAGGAGTCGAACCACGACGCAAACCGCGCGCTTGCCGCAGCCGGCATAAAGCCCAACATCCGCTTTTCGACAAAGGATGACTACGCCATAATCGCCATGGTAGAAAAGGGACTCGGCATATCCATAATGCCCGAGCTGCTTTTAAAGGGCAGGCACGATGATGTGGTCGTAAAAGAGCTTGTCCCGCCCTCAAAGCGCGTTATCGGTCTTGCCATGACAGAAACGAGCAAAAACAGCCCCGCCACCCGCCGCTTTGCCGACTACATTATCGAATGGGTCAAGGCATCAGCCAACGGGAGATGAACCCCTGCCGCCTGACAGCGCCCCTTTTCGGCGCGCCGTCGGGTGCAGACAGTTTTGCCAAAACCGGCAGGGCTTCAACTCCCGTTAGCTATTGCTACGGCGTAAATAATATGTTAATATTGCAATTTAGAGAATATTCACCTTGAGAGGATCTGCAAAATGAAGATCGTAATAGTCGGCGCGGGTAAGATAGGCTATTCCCTTGCAGAGGAGCTGGCAAACGAGGATCACGATATAACGGTCGTGGATGTTGACAAGGAAAAGGTCAAAATGCTGTCGGACACGCTGGATGTCATGACGCTGTGCGGAAACGGTGCGGCAATATCCACCCAGCGCGAGGCAAATGTCGATGACAGCGACCTGCTCATCGCGGTAACGGCGCAGGACGAGCTCAATATGCTCGCGTGCATCGTCGCGCGGAAGCTCGGCTGCAAAAACACCATCGCGCGCGTCAGAAACCGCGAGTACACCGAGCAGCTTTATGTGCTCAAGTCCGAGCTGGGGCTTTCCATGACCATAAATCCCGAGATGCTCGCGGCAAAGGAGATATACCGGCTTTTGCAGATACCCGCGTTTATAAAGCGCGATACATTCGCCGAGGGCAAGGCTGAGATAGTCGAGCTTTTCATCGGCGAAAACAGCCCTCTTGACGGGCTGCGCCTTGCGGATATGCACAGCCGCATCCGCGTTCATGTGCTCGTGTGCGCGGTGCTGCGCGATGAAAAGGTGTTCATCCCCGACGGTAATTTTGTGCTGTGCAGGGGCGATAAGATATATGTAACTGCGCCCGCCGCGGCGCTTGTGGAGCTTACGCACGAGCTGCACTTAAGAAGCAAAAAGAGCAAGAATGTGCTCATAGTCGGCGGCGGCAGAATAGCCGAGTACCTTGCGCCGATGCTCATAAAATCCGGCAGCAGCATAAAGCTCATCGAAATGAAGCGCTCGCGGTGCGAGTATCTTGCGGAAAAGTATCCGGAGATGAGCGTTATCTGCTCCGACGGTTCAAGCCAGTCGGTGCTCAAAATGCACAACATCCGCCATATGGACGCGGTGCTGCCGCTTACGAATATGGACGAGGAGAATATCATAATCGGAATGTTCGCGCGCAAAATGGGCGTGCCGCAGCTTTTAACGAAGATAAACCGCCTTGAATACGGCGAGATCCTCGGCGACCGCGGAGCCGACAGCCTCATAAGCCCCAAGAGCCTGAGCACACATGCGATAATCCGCTATGTCCGCGCCATGGAGAACACCGGCGGCAGCGCGGTGCTCACGATACACAAGCTTGCCGACGGCAGCGCCGAGGCGTTGGAGTTTGCCGTTACGGATGCAACGCAGCATCTGCACGAAAAGCTCATGGACATTCGTCTCAAGCCCGGAATACTCATCGCCTGCATAAACCACATGGGCAAGATCATCATTCCCGGCGGTCAGGACACGCTCTGCTCGGGCGACACGGTCGTTATCGTGACAACTGCCGGACGCGATATACTTGACCTGAATGACATTTTTGCCTGAGAGATGAGAAATGAACTTTAACACTATAAGAAAAACCGTTGGGATAATATTGTGCATAGAGGCGGCGTTTATGCTGCCGTCGCTGCTGCTGGGTATAGCCGACGGCGATGCCGCCGCCATAAAGGGCTTCGGCATTGCGATAGGGGCGGTGCTCGCGGTGGGACTTCCGTGCGGTCTCATCCGCAGCAAGGATGCCCCTATCGGCGCGCGCGACGGCTTTGTCACCGTCGCAATGGCGTGGATAATCATATCGCTTTTCGGAGCCATACCGTTTTACGCCAGCGGCGTTATCCCCAGCATATCAAACGCCGTCTTCGAGACCATTTCCGGCTTTACGACGACGGGAGCGACCATAATCGAGGATGTCGAGGCGGCGCCTCGGGCGATACTGCTCTGGCGCAGCGTTACAAACTGGATAGGCGGCATGGGCGTTCTGGTGTTCCTGCTTGCAATCGCGCCGGTCGCGCGCGAGAGCGGGTCGATGTTCCTGCTGCGCGCGGAGTTCCCGGGACCCATGGCGGCAAAGCTCGTGCCGAGGCTCAGGCAGTCGGCAAAGCTCCTGTATGAAATATATATATTTATGACGCTTGTGCAGATAGTGCTGCTGTGCCTGGGCGGCATACCGCTTTTTGACTCGCTCAACATTTCGCTGTGCACCGTTTCCACCGGCGGATTTTCAATAAGAAACGACAGTATGGCGTCGTACGGCGCTTATGCGCAGAATATAACGCTTGTATTCATGACTCTGTGCAGTATGAGCTTCAGCCTTTTCTACTGCGTTGTGGCGCGCGAGTTTCTGCGCATCCGCCGCTCGCACGAGCTGAGGGTGTTCGTTGCCCTCGTGCTCGGAGTGGCAGTGCTCATGGGCATAGATTCGTTCGGCAAATTCTCCGGCTTCGGCGAGGGCGTGCACCACACGCTGTTCCAGGTCATATCCATCATAAGCACCACCTGCTATGTCTCGATAGACGCGGGCTTCTGGTCGCCGTTTGTCTGGGCGATGCTAACGGTGCTCATGATAACGGGACCCATGTCCGGCTCCACCGGCGGCGGCATGAAGCTCTCGCGAGTTATAATCCTTGCAAAGAGCACCTACCGCGCCATTGCGAAAACAGTAACGCCGAATTCTGTGCACCTTATCCATCTCGATGGCGAGATAGTCGAGGAGGAAACGGTGTCATTGGTCGGGAGCTTTGCCATTGCGTATTTCATGGCGGTCGTTTTAACGGGCGTTGTGCTGTCGATAAACGGGCTGAGCATTGGCGACGGTATGCTTGCCGCCATATCCGGCCTCGGAAATGTCGGCTACGGCATCGACTCGAACACCTTCACCATGGGCGTTTCAAACCTCAACATCCTCAGCAAGGCGGTGCTGTGCTTTGATATGTTCCTCGGCAGGCTCGAGGTGTTTCCAATGCTCATTCTCTTCGCGCCCGCGACATGGAAAAACTGATGTGACGGAAAGGAGCCGCAAATGCCCTACAAAGCAAAAAGCGAGCTGACGAAAGCCGCGATAAAAAAGAGCTTTCTTAAGCTTTTGAATGAAAAACCCATAAGCCAGATAAGCGTTCGGGATATTGCCGAGGGCTGCGGCTTTAACCGCAACACCATATACTACCACTACGACGATATACCCTGCCTTGTCGAGGACATCGTCATCGAGACCGCCGACCGCATCATAAGCGAGTACACCGATTTCAGCTCGCTCGACGCGTGCCTTGAAGCGGCGGTGAAGTTTGCCCTCGAGCATAAGCGCGGGGTGCTTAATATCTATAACTCCTCAAACCGCAGCGTTTACGAGCTGTACCTTATGAAGGTGTGCGGAACGGTGGTTGAAAAGTATATCGAAACGGTGTTCGGCGATGTGAAAACCGACCCCGAGAGCCGCGAGATACTGGTGCGGTTTTATAAGTGCGAGTGCTTCGGACAGGTCATCGACTGGCTCAACTGCGCAATGAATTATAACATCTGCGAGCAGTTTTCAAAGCTCTGCAAGCTCAGAGAGGGCTTTGCCGAGATACTTGTCGAAAGATGCCGAGTAGAGTGAATAAAAAAGTCCCGACGGAGTCGGGACTTTTTCTATATAATGTTGCCGCGCGGTGCGGAATTTGGTAAAATGAAGGCATTAGGACGGTGAAAAAATGCTGAGAATATTTTATGGTGCAGCCGGCACGGGAAAAAGTGCCGCTGCAATGAAGGAAATAGCCGGCGGAGCGGGCACCGGCGAGCGGTATATTCTGCTCGTTCCGGAGCAGTACAGCCATGAAGCCGAGCGCGAGCTGTGCGCATTCTGCGGCGATGCGGTGTCGCTTTACGCGGAGGTGCTGTCGTTTACTGCGCTCTCGCGCAGCCTTGCAGGCGAGCTCGGCGGCATGGCGGCAACGCATCTTGACAAGGGCGGCAGACTGCTGTGCATGGCGCTTGCAGCCGACGGGCTGTATTCGCGCCTGCGTGTCTACGGCGCTGCGCGTCACCGCGCGCAGCTGCAGTCGATGCTGCTCGGCGCAGTGGATGAGCTTAAAAGCGCCTGCGTGTCTCCCGAGCAGCTCATGCTTGCCTCCGAGGAATGCGGCGGCGCGCTGGGCGATAAGCTGCATGACCTCAGTCTCGTTTTGGAGGCGTATGACGCGGTGGTCGCAAACGGCAGGGCAGACCCCGCCGACCGGCTGACGGTGCTCGCGCAGCAGATCGAGCGCTCGTCGCTGTCGGAAAAAACGCACATCTTTGTCGATGGCTTCACCGATTTTACGGTGCAGGAGCGCAGAGTGCTCGAAGCGCTTATTCTTAAGGGTGTGCAGCTCACGGTGTGCCTCGGCTGCGATGAGCTCGATAACGGCAGCGAGGTGTTTGCCCTCAGCAGGCTCACCGCGCGCTCACTCATGCATTTTGCCCGCGAGCACGGCTGCGAGGTTAAAACGGTAAAGATAAGCGGCGAGGGGGCGAAAGCACCGGCGCTGCGGTTTTTCTCGGACGAAATGTTCAGCTACCGCGCTTCGCATTATGAAGAGCCCACGGACGCCGTGCGCGTTATTCAGGCGTGCAGCATGAACGAGGAGTGCGAGTGGGCGGCATCGCGCGCATTGCAGCTTATCCGCGAGACCGGCTGCCGCAGGCGTGATATAGCGATCGCCGTCAGTGGATTCGAGGATTACAGGCTGTGCCTTGAAGCAGCGTTCGCGCGCTACGGCGTGCCGCTTTACACGACGCGCAAGACCGATATGCTCTCAAAGCCTATACCCGTGCTAATTGAGGCAGCGTATGAGATAACGCTCGGCGGCTGGGAGACCGAGGATGTGCTCGATTACATCCGCACCGGCTTTGCGGGGTTGAGCACGGAGGAGTGCGACGAGCTTGAAAACTATGTGTTCCTCTGGCAGATACACGGCAGCGCGTGGACGCGCCCCGAGCCGTGGAGCCTGCATCCGGACGGATTTAACGGCAAGTATGACGAGGCGAGCATCGCCCGTCTTGACAGGATAAACAGTCTGCGCAATGCGGTGGTACAGCCGCTCGAACGCTTTGCAAAGCATACCGCCGAGGCGGACACTGCGCTCGGTCAGGCGCAGGCGCTTGCGCAGCTTTTCGATGAGCTGGAGCTTGCGCGTAAGCTCAGTGAGCGCGCGCAGGAGCTTCTCGACGGGGGCTATAGCGCAAAGGCGCAGGAGTATTCTCAGCTTTGGGATATAGTAGTTAACGCTCTTGAGCAGTGCGCGGCAATACTGGGCGACATGAGCGCCGACGCCGTGTTTTTCGGGCGGCTTTTAACAATGATGCTCTCGCACTATGATATAGGAACGATACCGCCCTCGCTCGACTGCGTGACCGCCGGCGAGCTCGACAGGATGCGCCGCCGGAATATCCGGCACCTGCTCGTTCTCGGCGCTACCGACGAGCGCATACCCGGCGTTCAGCAGGACGCGGGCGTGTTCTCCGCCGACGAGCGCCGCAGACTTCTTGAAATGGACATTGACCTCGGCGGCTCGGGTGAAAGCGAGCTGTGGCGCGCGTTCTCCGTTGTTTATAACTGCCTTACGCTGCCATCGGACAGCCTGAGCCTGAGCTACCCGATGCATGATGCATCGGGCGCCGCGCAGCGTCCGGCATTCGTCGTAAACCGTGCATCTGCTGTGTTTTCATTGCAGCCCGAGCAGGCTGACATGGACAGGCTGCGCACCGAGGCGATAAAGCCGGCGCTGCTTCTGGCGGCAAACTCGCTGCACGGCGGCGGGACATATGCCGCCTCTGCCGCGCAGTTTATCTCGTCCTATGCGCCCGAGCGCCTCAAGGTGCTGGAAAAGGCGGCGAATATGAGCCGCGGCAGTCTATCACGCAGCTCGGTGCGCGCGCTCTACGGCGATAAGCTGCGCCTTTCGGCATCGAGGATAGATAAGTTTGCCTCATGCCGGTTTGCGTATTTCATGCAGTATGCCCTGCGCGCAAAGCCCTATGCTCCGGCGCAGTTCACCGCACCTGAGATGGGCACCTTTATGCACACGATACTTGAAAAGGTCTCGCGCGAGGTGAGCTCCATGGGTGGGTATAAAAATGTTGACGATGAAACGCTCATTCGCTTGACAGATGGCTTCATAGCCGAATATATAAGAGTTAATCTCAACGATTTCAAGGAAAAATCAAAGCGCTTTGAGCACCTTTTCCGCCGCCTGCAAAGCAGCGTGCGCCAGGTAGTGCTCGACCTTGCCGGCGAGCTGCGCAGCAGCAGCTTCGAGCCGCTTTCGTTCGAGCTTGATTTCTCCTCGACTCCGGAGCTGCCGCCGGTGCGGCTCGGCAGCGGCGAGGACTCGCTCGAGCTCACTGGAGTTGCCGACCGCGTTGACGGCTGGCTGCACGACGGCAAGCTGTACCTGCGCATAGTCGATTACAAAACCGGACAAAAGCAGTTCCAGCTTTCCGATGTGCTGTACGGCATGAACCTGCAAATGCTGCTGTATCTGTTCTCGCTCGGCGAAAACGGCAGCGCGCTCTACGGCAGGGAGATAGTGCCGGCGGGAGTTTTATATGTTCCGGCGCGGTCGCCGAGCATACCGAGCGACACGGACATGGACGATGAAGCGCTTCAGAAGGAAAAAGCCGAGAAGCTTCGCCGCAGCGGACTCATCCTCGATGATCCGGCGGTGATAGCGGCGATGGAAAACTCCGATATGCCGAAGTACCTGCCGGTTAGGGTGAAAAGGGGCGCAGATACGGGTTCGTTTGCGTCAGCCGAGCGCATGGGCGCTCTTGCCCGCCACATAGATGAGACTCTGTGCCGTATGGCATCGGAGCTGCGCGGCGGCAGTATAGCCGCAGACCCCTACTATGCCGGTCAGCAGAGCAGTGCCTGCACAAACTGCGATTATTTCGAGGCGTGCCATTTCATTGACGGCGAAAACGGCGAGAGTATGAGAATAATGCAAAAGCTTCCCGCAACAAAGGTGTGGAGCATTCTGGAAGGAGACGAAGAGAATGGCTGATTTTGCCCCTACAAAGTCGCAGAGCGACGCTATAAACACTCACGGCAGAGCCGTTCTGGTCTCCGCCGCCGCCGGAAGTGGTAAAACGAGGGTTCTCACCGAGCGCCTGCTCGCGGCGATAGAAAACGGCGCGGATATAGACTCGTTTCTCATTATAACATTCACGAAAGCCGCGGCAGCCGAGCTGAGAAGCCGCATTCTTGACGAAATTTCAAAGCGTCTCGCAGCGGAGCCGGATAATAAGCGTCTGCGCCGGCAGAGCGCGCTGTGCGCAAAGGCGCAGATAGGTACGATAGACAGCTTTTGTCAGACATTCCTGCGCGAGAACTGCCATGCCGCGCAGCTTGCGCCGGAGTTCAAGGTCATTGAGGAGGACAGAGCCGAGGCGATAAAGGCGCGGTGCATAGAGCGCGTGCTCGATGAATGCTACGAATCCCCCGACGAGGACTTCTGCCTGCTTGCCGATACCATAGGCGCGGGCAGAGACGATTCCCGCCTTGCCACCGCGGTGCTGGATATTCACCGCAAGACCCAGAGCCACGCCCGACCGGACAAATGGCTGCGCGAGCAGCTTGACCTTGCCGAGCGCGAGTGGGACGATGCGGGAAAAACGCCGTGGGGCAAGGAGATACTCACCGGCGTGCGCCTTTCCGCCGAGTACTGGGCGGAAAGAATGGACGAGATGTGCCATAAAGCCGCCGAATACGAGATCATCGAGCAGAAATACGGGGAGTCGTTAGCCGAGACCGCGCTGAGCCTGCGGGACCTTGCCCGCGCCTGCGGCGAGGGCTGGGACAAAGCGCGCGAAATGCTGCCGGTCAGCTTCCCAAAATTCAAGATGCTTAAAAATTCGCCGAACGAGGAGCTGTCGGAGCATATAAGAGAGGTGCGCAAGCTGTGCAAAGCGAGTACGGATAAGTATCTGAAGATCCTTTCCGACAGCAGCGATAAGCTCCTTTCGGACATGAAAGCGTGCGCGCCCGCGCTCAGAGCGCTCATAGAGCTCACACTCAAGTTCGACAAGGCGTATTCCGATGCAAAGCGCCGCCGCGCCGAGGTCGATTTTGCCGATCTTGAACACCTCACAGCGCAGCTTCTGACGAATGAGGACGGTTCGCCCACACCCCTTGCGCGCGAGACCGCGCAGCGCTACCGCGAGATCATGGTCGACGAGTATCAGGATGTAAACCGCGTGCAGGACGATATATTCACCGCCCTGTCCGATAACGGAAACAACCTCTTCATGGTCGGCGATGTAAAGCAGTCGATATACCGCTTCCGGCTTGCCGATCCCCTCATATTCACGGAAAAATACAATCGCTTTGCCGAGCTCGGCGAGGCGGAGGGAAACGAGCCGGTCAAGATAATGCTGCGGGAAAATTTCCGGTCACGCAGAGAGGTCATCGACGCGGTAAACTGCGTTTTTGACCTGTGCATGTCCGAGCGGCTCGGCGAGATAGCCTACGACGATAACGCGCGGCTCAAATGCGGCGCGCAGTACGACGGCAGCGTCGCCGTTCCGGAGCTCGTGCTCATAAATGTCAAGGGTAATGAGGACGATCTCCGCGACACAGCCGAAAAGGAGGCATCGGTCGTTGCCGACAGGATAGAAAAGCTGCTTGCCTCCGGCATGACGGTAGGCTCGCGCGAGCTGCGCTACGGCGATATTGCGATATTGATGCGCTCGGCAAACTCGGTGGGCGAGATATACCGGCGCGAGCTGCTCCTGCGCGGCATACCGGTCGCATCGGGGCAGAGCGGCAGCTTCTTTCAGGACAGCGAGGTGTCCGACCTCATGAGCCTGCTGGCGGTGATAGATAACCCGCACAAGGATGTGCCGCTCATAGCGGTGCTCCGGTCGCCCGCGTTCGGCTTCGATGCCGACGAGCTCACGGAGATCCGCCTTGCCGACAGGAAAAGCGATTTCTTCACTGCGCTTCAGAAGGCGGCGGAGAAAAACGAAAAGTGCGCCGGGTTTTTGAACACTCTCGCACGGCTGAGAGAGCTTGCGCCCGATACGGAGGTAAGCAGCCTGGTGCAGCGCATATACGATGAGCTGGACATTGAGGCGCTGTGCGCCGCGATGCAGGACCCACATCGGAGGCTTGCAAATCTGCAAACGCTCATAACGCTTGCAAAGCGGTTTGAGTCCGGCGGTATGCGCGGTCTGCACCGGTTCAACCGGTGGCTTGCCCGCCTTGCCGAGCGCGGCGGAGACATAGGCGCTCCCGCGGGCGGAGATGCGGTGCAGATAATGACGATACATAAGTCAAAGGGACTTGAGTTCCCCGTGGTTTTTCTGTGCGATACGAGCCGTAAGTTTAACAATAACGACCTTTCGCGGACTGTTCTGGTGCATCCGCGGCTCGGACTTGGCGCAAAGGTGTATGATGTTGAGCGCGGCATCGAATATCCCGGCTTGCAGCGCAACGCCATAAAGCAGGTGCTGCGGCGCGAGCAGCTGTCCGAGGAGATGCGTCTTCTGTATGTCGCGCTCACGCGAGCGCGGGAAAGGCTGATAATAACCGCCGCCGTAAAGGATCCGGAGGGTACGCTTAAAAAAATGATGCTCCGGTGCACAGTGCCGCCGTCACCGGAGGTGCTTCTGGCGTCGTCGTCCATGGCAGATTGGCTCATGTATGCGGAGCTGCGCGATGGAAATAACAGGCTGAAGCTTGGCGCCGTTGCTCCCTCGCAAGAGCCGGAGGAGCACATTGCCGCAGAGCCGGTGCTCCAAGGCGCAGACATGGAGATAGTCGAGCATATCGCAGCGAACGCGGCGTTCCGGTATCCGCATGAGGATGCGTCAAGGCTGCCGTCGAAGATAACGGCTACGGAGCTCAAACGCCTCGGCGAACCCGATCCGGAGGCGCAGGAGCTTATCCCACAGGTGCACTACAACTTCCGTCGTCCCGAGCTCGGCGCGGAGCAGAAGCTAAGCCCGACCCAGCGCGGCACGGCAACGCATATGCTTCTGCAATTCATGGATTATGCCCGCACGGGCTCCCCTGAGGAGATACGCCGCGAGCTTGAAAGGCTCACCGTCGCGAAATTTCTCAGCCGCGCGCAGGCCGATGCCGTCGATGTTGACTGCGTGTACAGGCTCTTTTCCTCGGAGCTCGGAAAGAGAATACTCGCAGCCGACAGCCTGCACCGCGAGTTCAGGTTCTCGCTCCTGTGTCCGGCGGAGAAATTTTTCGGCGCAGGTGAGGGCGAGCAGGTGCTGCTCCAGGGCGTTATGGACTGCGTTATCGAGGAAAACGGCGAGCTTACGATAATTGATTACAAGACTGACCGTGTGCGTGCAGATGCGCTGCATGAGCGCGCGAAGGGCTATGAAAAGCAGCTTGCAGCCTATGCCTATGCCGCGCATAGGATGACCGGCAAGCCCGTGCGCGAGTGTGTTCTGTATTTTCTGTATGCCGGTGAGACCGTAATACTGCGCAATAAGTAGTCGATGCTCCCTTGCGTAAAGGCTTTTCAGAGGCGTTTGTCTGCACCTACGGATACGGCAATCTCCGGTGTCCCGACCGGTGGGTGCCGGTGGAACCGTGAAACCCTCGCGTAATACGAGTACGGTGCAATGGAGCAGCCGTAATTTGCCGCGCAAAAAATGCTTGCAAATGATGTGCCGGTGTGCTACAATTCTCTTTGCGTCTTGTAACCACGCTTGTGCGTGCTCAAGATAGCCTACGACGAGGAGAAATGAACAATGAAGGCAGGAATACATCCTAACTATCAGCCCACCGTTATAAAGTGCGCTTGCGGCGCGACCATCGAGACCGGTTCGACCCGCCCCGGCATCACCGTCGAGATCTGCTCGAAGTGCCATCCCTTCTACACCGGCAAGCAGAAGCTCGTTGACACCAGCGGCCGCGTTGATAAGTTCAACAAGAAGTACGGCATTAAGTAATTTTATATTGCAGTTTGAGACCGCATCTTTGGATGCGGTCTTTTCCTATGCCGAATATGGTCGATTTTTGTGTAAATTTTGAATGTCTGTCCGTTAACACTCCCGAGTTTGGTATAATGTGCCCGAATTTTGCCGCTTTAAGGAGAAACAGATGATGGCAAAGAGAATATCAGCAATAGTTCTTGCGCTTGCCGTTATGCTCACAACGCTCGCGGGCTGCGGTGATGACATCAAGGACGAGGCAAACGGCAGCATCACTCAGATAAAGGATGAATCAGGGACTTATCTCGGCGTTATCGGCAATGCGTCCGCGGCGGACGGGCTCTCGATACTCGTTACGAAGTGCACCTATTCCGGCGCGGACAGAGGTCTGGGCAACACGGATCTCCCCGATGTCGGAACAAAGAAGTAAAAGAACGGAGATAAAACGAAATGTGGATGCTAACATGGAAAAAATACGGCACCTCAAAGTCGGCAACGGCTCTCAGCGTTTTCGGTGCTTTCGTGAGATACGGCGGCGTTCTATGCCTGTTTAACGGTGTCATACCGACGGGGATAGTTATTATCCTTATCGGTATCGGTATTCATTATGCTGCCGAGTCGATGGCGCACAGCGACTGGGTAAAGTATGTGCAGACAAGCGGTCTTGCTCAGCGGATACAGGGCGGCGATCTTCAGCTCGCGGCGCAGCTGTATACCAAGATCGAGGATGATAAGAAGCGTCAGTACCTCCTCTCGCTCAATCCGCAGATACCCTCATACATAGCTTATTTGAAGCAGACAGGGCAGCCTATCGGCTGACCGGAAGAGATGCAAACGGCTATCCCCCGCAGCACTGCCTGCGGGGGATGATCTATGTTTGCCATTTTCTGTATTCTCGTGACAATCGGCGCGGGATTTGGTATACTATAAAATACACAAATCCAAGGTAATAAGGACTGATAACAATAGAAGCAAACGAGGTAAAAATCGAACGCGCGGTGCTCGCGGGACTTTCGGCGGCATCCATGGAGCCGAAGGAGCGCTCGACCGATATATCCATGCAGGAGCTTGCCGCGCTCGTGGAAACTGCCGGCGGCGAGCCGGTCGGAATGCTTATACAGAACCGCCCCACTCCCGATCCGCACAGTTTTATCGGCGACGGTAAGGTTGCCGAGCTCAAGGAGTTTATCGAAATGAACGACTGCAACCTTGCGGTGTTCGATAACGAGCTCTCGCCCTCTCAGATGCGGGTGCTGTCCGAGGAGCTGGGCGTAAAGACTCTCGACCGCTCGGGGCTCATACTCGATATATTCGCCCAGCGCGCACAGACTCGCGAGGGTCAGCTTCAGGTGGAGCTTGCGCAGTACAAGTACCTGCTGCCGCGCCTGACCGGTATGTGGACCCACCTTGTGCGCCAGACGGCAGCCGGCGGCTCGTCGCCCATCGGCACGCGCGGTCCCGGTGAAACTCAGCTTGAGACCGACCGCCGCCACATCCGCAGAAAGATACAGAAGCTCGAGGAGGAGCTTGCCTCCGTGCGCAAGATCCGCTCCACTCAGCGCCGCAAGCGCGAGAAAAACTCGGTGCCCATCGTCGCGCTCGTGGGATACACTAACGCGGGAAAATCAACGCTTTTGAACTGCCTGACCGACGCCGGAATACCGGCAAACGACCGCCTTTTCGACACTCTTGATACGACGACCCGCAAGCTTCGTATAGACGAGCTCACGGAGGTGCTCGTGTCGGACACGGTCGGCTTTATCCGCAAGCTGCCGCACCACCTTGTCGAAGCGTTCAAGGCGACATTGGAGGAGCTGAGCTACGCCGATGTGCTGCTGCATGTAATAGACATTTCAAACCCCGACTGGGAGGAGCAGGCGCGTGTTGTGGATGAGCTCATCGAAAAGCTCGGCGCTCAGCAGACGCCGTGCATCCGCGTTTTCAACAAGTGCGATGCCTATGCAGGCATACTGCCGCACGGCGAGGATATCGTGTGCCTGTCGGCACGGACCGGCGAGGGCGTTCAGGAGCTTGTGGAAAAGCTCTCGGCGATACTCGATAGGGGCAGCAGGCGGGTCTCGGTGCGCATTCCGTATTCCGATGCGGGCATAGTCGATCTTTTAAACCGCGAGGCTGCCGTTGAGAGCATTGAATACACCGACAACGGCATAGAAGCCGTTGCGACCGTGCCGCCGGAGGTGTTCGGCAGGATAAAGCGCTTTATCCCCGATTACAAGGAGTCCAAGGAGGACTGGGAGGACTGATAATGAGCGAGTATTTCATTCCTGCCGGAAGCGGCGAGACCGAATTTGTCGAAAAGCGATCGAGCTTTCTCGGCCATGTGAGATTTGTCGAGACCGAGGATGCCGCGCGCGAGTTTATAAACGAGATAAAGAAAAAGCACTATGATGCCCGCCACAACTGCTGGTGCTACATCGTCCGCGGCGGCGCGGTGCGGTACTCCGACGACGGCGAGCCGCAGGGCACCGCCGGACTTCCGATGCTCGAGGTGTTCAAGCGCGAGGGCGTTGAGAATGTCGTGTGCGTTGTAACGCGGTATTTCGGCGGCGTGCTGCTCGGGACGGGCGGACTGCTGCGCGCGTATACAAAAAGCGCAAAGGACGCGCTCAATGCCGCCGGTATCGCCGTTGTAAGACGCTGGGTGCGGGTGAGTGTCGAGTGCCCATATTCGCTGCTCGAGCGCATTAAGCTCGAGTGCACGGCTCTTGACGGCACGGTGCGCGATACGCAATACGGCGCGCAGGTCGCGCTGGAGCTGCTCCTGCCGGAGAAAAACGCCGAGACCTTTGCAGCGAGGGTCACGGAGATAAGTGCCGGAGCCTGCACAGCCGAGCTCACGGGCGAGGAGCTCATGCCGGTAAAGCTGCGCTAAACTGCAATAAACTGTAACAAACTACTGCACCTTATATGGTGCGGTTTTTGTTTATTAGAAATAAAATTGAAAAAATTTTTAAAAAAATAGAGGGAAATGCGAATGCGCGTCGTATAAGGGTATAGAGAGAAAATTACGATTGCCTGAAAGGAAGGGTAATATGGCGTGTCCGAGAGAAAGACGCGAGATAGCCGAGCGCACGCTCGTCGGTCAGTACGGCGTCAGAGCAGAAAACTCCATAGGCAGAGCCGTGAAGGAGCCCGAGTGCGAGATACGCACCTGCTTCCAGCGCGATGTGGACAGGATAACCCATTCAAAATCGTTCCGCCGCTTAAAGCATAAAACGCAGGTGTATCTGCTGCCCGAGGGCGATCACTACCGCACCCGCCTTACGCACACGCTGGAGGTGTCGCGCCTTGCGCGCACGGTGGCGAGGGCGCTGGACATGAATGAGGATCTCACCGAGGCAATGGCGCTCGGTCACGATCTGGGGCACACGCCGTTCGGTCATGCCGGAGAGCGTGCGCTTGCAAAGATATATGCGCCGGGCTTTAAGCACTATGAGCAGTCGCTGAGAGTTGTGGACATACTCGAGCGCGACGGCAGGGGACTGAACCTCTGTTACGAAACGCGCATGGGCATACTGCATCACACCCACGGTGCGCCCGACGATACGCGCGAGGCGACCATCGTCAGGCTGTCCGACCGCATCGCCTACATAAACCACGATCTTGACGACACCATCCGCGCCGGCATACTCCGCAGCGAGGATGTGCCCGAAATGATCCGCACCCGCTGCGGCGAGCGCAACAGCGAAAGGATAAACTCCATCGTTCTCGACCTCATCGAAAACAGCCGCGACGGTGTGATAAAAATGAGCGATTATATGCAGGAGGCGGTGGACTTTTTCCATGCTTTCATGTATTCGGATGTGTACACGAACCCCATCGCAAAGGGCGAGGAGAGCAAGGTCGATGGTATAATCTCCGGACTTTTCGACCATTATACCGCGCATCCCGAGGAAATGCCGGAGGAGATGCAGGTGATCGCCGACAACGAGAGCGTTGAGCGCGCGGTGTGCGACTACATATCCGGCATGACCGACGGTTACGCCATGGAGAAGTTCAGCGAGATATTCATCCCCATGTCGTGGACCGTGAAATAGATCTGCGTGTTTGCACCTGCGCCTTACTTGTGTAATGGGTAGGTGATAAAAAACGCCATCGGAAAGGAGATGTATTTATGGCTATACCGGAGAGCTTTTTGCAGGAGCTCGTTGAGAGAAATGACATAGTTGATGTAGTCAGCGAGTATGTCTCCCTGACAAAGCGCTCGGGCTCTAACAGATTTGGCCTGTGCCCGTTCCACAGCGAAAAGACCCCGTCGTTTTCCGTGTCGCCCGACCGTCAGATATACCACTGCTTCGGCTGCGGCAAGGGCGGAGGCGTTATAAATTTCATAATGGAGATAGAAAACCTCAGCTTTCCCGAGGCAGTGGCATTTCTCGCAAAACGCGTGGGTATGCAGATGCCCGAGGAAGCCGACGACCGCGATGCAAAGCGCCGCAGACGGCTGCTCGACTTGAACCGCGATGCGGCAAGGTTCTTCTACTCATGCCTGTCGAAGCCTGAGGGCAAGCCCGCGCTCGACTACATGGCAAAGCGGCAGATACTCCCCACAACGGCGAAGCGCTTCGGACTCGGCTATGCGCCCGATACATGGGACAGTCTTATAAAAGCCATGAGCGCGCTCGGGTATTCCGAATATGAAATGTTCGATGCCGGTCTTGTGCGCAAGGGTAAAAACGGCGGACATTACGACACATTCCGCAACCGGCTGATGTTTCCGGTCATAGATGTGCGCGGCGATTTTATCGGTTTTTCCGGCAGAATACTCGGCGATGGCGAACCGAAATACATGAACACCCCCGAAACGCCGGTGTTCAGCAAAAGCCGCAATTTGTTTGCGCTTAATTTGGCTAAAAAGTCGAAGAGCGGACATATAATACTTGCTGAGGGCAATGTCGATGTCGTGATGATGCATCAGGCGGGGTTCGACGGCGCGGTCGCGTCGCTGGGCACCTCGCTCACCTCGGAGCAGGCGCGGCTAATATCGCACTATGTAAACGAGGTCATAATCGCCTACGACAACGACGGCGCGGGCAGGAAAGCGGCTCAGCGTGCGATAGGACTGCTGGAAAAACTCGACCTCAGGGTGAAGGTGCTCTCCATGTCGGGAGCAAAGGATCCGGACGAGTATATAAAGACCAAGGGCGCCGACGCGTTCCGAAACTTGCTGGAGAAGTCGGAGAACCACATAGACTACCGCCTGCAAACGGTGACGGATAAATACGATCTTAGCGTGGACGAGCAGAAGGTGGAGTTTCTGAAGGAAGCGTCGGATATGGTCGCGCATCTGCCGGGCGCGGTGGAGCGGCAGGTTTATTCGATGCGCGTTGCCGGCATGGCGGGCGTGTCCGCCGAGGTGGTGGCGCAGGAGGTCGAGCGGCGCAGAAAGCGGCTCGTGCGCTCGGCGCAGCGCACCGACGCAAAGTCGGCAGCCCATCCCGAGCGGCAGTTCCAGCCGAGGGACAAGGAACTGAGGTACGACGATCCAGAGTCCGCAGCAGCCGAGGAGGGCATCATAAGGATACTCTATCTCGATCAGGGACTGTGCCGCGGCAAGAAGCTTCCCGAGCCGGAGGAGTTTTCGTCGCCGGCGCTGGCACGGATATACTCTGTGCTCAAGACAAAGTACGAAAACGGTGAAGTCATCAGCATGGCGTCGATGAGCGCGGTGCTGCTCCCGCAGGAGGCGGCGCTTCTGGCGTCGGTGCTGCAAAAGCCCGAGGCTCTGCGAAACGGCGATATGGCGTTGCATGATTACATAGAAAAAATAAAGCACCGCTCCGAGCTGGCGGATACCGGCGAGGACCTGCGTGCTCTTGCAAACAAATATAAAGAAACTAAAGGATATGAGGGGTAACAGCCATGGACGAGAAGAACGAAGTAATGACCGAGCAGGATCTTGAAAAAGCAGCCGACGCACTGCTCGCGGAGGATGCGCTCAAGACCGAGCCCAAAAAGAAAGCGTCAAAGCGCAAGCCCAAGGAAGAACCCAAAGAAGAACCCAAGGAGGAGACTCCCGCCGAGGCAAAAACTCCGGAGGACATCCTCAACGAACTGCTTGAAAAGGCGAAGAAAAACGGCAAGATAAGCACAAAGGAGATAGCAACGCTCGAGGAAAAGGGCATTGACGCCGAGGCGATAACGAAGTTTTACGACACTCTCGAGGCAAATAACATAGACATCGACATAAGCGGCGACGATGCCGTTGCTATCCTTGACGATATAGACATGCCCGAGATCGAGGAGCTCAACGAGATCGAGGAGGTCGCCGAGGAGGAGATAGCCGAGGTCAAGGTCGACGACAGCTACAGCACCGATGATCCGGTGCGTATGTTCCTCAAGGAGATAGGCAAGGTGCCGCTGCTGACCGCCGAGGAGGAGGTCGAGCTCGCAATAAAAATGAGTCAGGGCGACGAGGAAGCCAAGCGCCGCATGACCGAGGCAAACCTCAGGCTCGTCGTTTCGATAGCAAAGCGCTATGTCGGCCGCGGAATGCTGTTTCTCGACCTCATTCAGGAGGGCAACCTCGGACTTATAAAGGCTGTCGAGAAATTTGACTACACTAAGGGGTACAAGTTCTCGACCTACGCCACATGGTGGATCCGTCAGGCGATAACCCGCGCAATAGCCGACCAGGCGCGCACCATCCGCATACCGGTGCACATGGTGGAGACCATAAACAAGGTCATCCGCGTATCGCGCCAGCTCCTTCAGGAGCTCGGTCACGATCCCAGCGCCGAGGAGATAGCCGCCGAAATGGGTATGCCGGTGGACAAGGTGCGCGAGATACTCAAGATAGCGCAGGAGCCGGTGTCGCTCGAAACGCCTATCGGCGAGGAGGAGGACAGTCATCTGGGCGACTTCATCCCCGATGAGGATGCGTCCGAGCCGAGCGAGGCTGCCAGCTTCTCGCTTCTCAAGGAGCAGCTCATGGAGGTGCTTGACACGCTCACCCCGCGCGAGAAGAAAGTGCTCGAGCTCCGCTTCGGCATCGTCGACGGCCGCACCCGTACGCTTGAGGAGGTCGGCAAGGAGTTCAATGTAACCCGTGAGCGCATCCGCCAGATCGAGGCAAAGGCTCTGCGCAAGCTCCGTCACCCCAGCCGCAGCAAAAAGCTCAGAGACTTTTTGAACTGAAAAAAGAAACAAAAGCCCTGCGGTGTAATACCCGCAGGGCTGTTTTCATCATTTTTCACCGGCTTCGATAAAGATGTTTTCTGCTTCAAGCAGCGCATCGCTGAGAATTTTAACGGCTTCATCCGCTGCAGGGATGTTCGACAGTTTGGTGATGGCATCATCGGCTGCCGAGCACATTATGAAATACATCTTTTTATAATTGACCATAATTTCACCACCTCACAGACAAAAATATCATAAATTTACCGGCAAGGTCAACCCGTATTCGGGTAATTCGACAAATATTCATTGCTATCCTTTATGCAACCCACAAACGGGTAATATGAAAAGAGGGTACAGCAGTGGACTATTCGGATATTTATGTGAGGCTTATACGCAGTTTGTGCGCGAAGAGGGGAATAGCAATAAATAAGCTTGCTACAATGAGCGGGGTCAAGCAGTCGACGCTTGACAACATCGTTCGAGGGCTTACCAAGAATCCTCGCGTCGCTACTCTGCATAAGGTCGCCATAGCCTTTAACATGACGCTTGCAGAATTTCTCGATTTTGATGAACTTAATTTGTATTCCTTTGACGATGCTCAAGGGGATGGAGACAGGTGAAATTCCGCACCCATTGGCTCCCTTGCGTAAAGGGAGCAGTCACCGGAGGTGACTGAGGGATTGTTGGCCTCCCCTTGAGGGGAGGCTTTTTTGAGGTTACTACAACAGCCTCAAAACTTGCAAAGAAATATATATAAATGTTTGTGCGAATTTTTTAAAAAAAGCCTTGACAAGATGCTGAAAGGGTGCTATATTAGCACTCGAAGGGTTAGAGTGCCAGCAAATGAAGAGGTTGAGTGCTAAATGAGTATAAGCGAAAGAAAAAAGAAAATACTCGGCGCACTTGTCGAAGAATATATCAGAACAGCCGAACCGGTTGGCAGTAAGGTAATAGCCCGTATCGCCGATCTCGGGTGCAGTCCCGCTACGATACGCAACGAGCTCGCCGAGCTCACCGGCATGGGTTATCTTGAACAGCCGCACACCTCGGCAGGACGCATACCGACTCCGGCGGGCTACAGGATGTATGTAAACGAGCTGATGCAGAAGCAAAAGCTTTCGCTCGAGGAGACGGAGGAGATAAACCGCCGCTTAAACGACAGGCTCAGCCAGCTCGACGATCAGCTCCGCGATGTCGGAAAGCTCGCATCACAGCTCACCGATTACCCCGCACTTGCGCTCACGGCGTATGCGCCGGCGACGATAAAGCGCTTTGACCTTATTTATATTGATGCAAACACCTTTATAATCGTTGTTATGCTCAGCAATAACACGGTTAAAAATAAGCTCGTTCATCTGCCTGTGTCGGTCGATCAGCCGATGATACAAAAGCTTGCGACATTGTTTAACGCAAACTTCACCGGCATTTCAGGAGACAAGGTAACGCCGGTGCTCATAAGCTCGACAGAGCGCGCCTCGGGCGACACGATGGGGCTTACGGCCGTCATTGCGTCGTTTGTCATCGAGACGCTCGAAAGTCAGCAGGGCGTTGAGGCGTTTATCACCGGCGAGAATAGGCTCCTGAGCCAGCCGGAGTTCAGAGACCCCGACAAGGCGCACCGGCTTATGAATTACCTCTCCGACGGCGGTCATGTGATAGCCGATGCCGACAGCGGCCTGTTTGATACAAGCTCCGAGGTCCGCGTGCTGATAGGACCCGAAAATGTCGCGGAGGAGCTCAAGGATTCAAGCGTTGTTATAGCAAGCTATGACATGGGCGATAATACAAAGGGACTCATAGGAGTCGTAGGACCCACGAGAATGGATTATTCCACGGTAGCCGCAAAGCTCAGCTTTCTGGCTGCGGGTCTTTCAAGGCGGCTCGGCGGCGGTGAAGCGCCCCCGTCGGGTATGCACAATAAGTTGATAATAAAGGGAGATGACATAATAGATGAGCAGTAAGAAAGAAAAAACCGAGAAGCAGGAAGAGATAAAGGCTGAGGTTCAGGAAGAAACTCCGGAAACTGCCGCCGAACAGCCCGAGCCCGAACACAAGGACGAGGCTAAGAAGGAGAAGAAGCAGAAGAAGGAGTCCAAGAGAGAAGCCGAGCTCAAGGAAACTGCCGAAAAGCTCATTCAGGCTGAGAAGGATAAGTACCTGCGGCTCTGCGCGGAGTACGATAACTTCCGCAAGCGCAGTCAGAAGGAACGCGACACGCTGTATGCCGATATAAAGGCGGACACGCTGATAAAGTTCCTGCCGATATACGACAATCTCGAACGCGCGCTTGCCACTCCCACCGAGGACGAGGCTTACCGCCGCGGCGTTGAAATGATAATGACTCAGTTCTGTACCACGATGGATAAGCTCGGCATAACCGAGATAGATGCTCTCGGACAGAAATTTGATCCGAATATGCATAACGCAGTCATGCACATTCAGGACGACGCCTACGGCGAGAACGAAGTCGTCGAGGTGTTCCAAAAGGGCTTCAAGCTCAATGACAAGGTGATCCGTTTTGCTATGGTAAAAGTAGCGAACTGATTATATATTTTAAGTTTTGTATATTATTGATTTTCAAATAGGAGGAACAGATCATGGGAAAGATTATAGGTATTGACCTCGGTACTACTAATAGCTGTGTTGCCGTTATGGAAGGCGGCGAGGCTGCCGTTATTGCAAACGCAGAGGGTGCTCGCACCACTCCGTCGGTAGTTGCATTTGCAAAGACCGGTGAGAGAATGGTCGGTCAGGTCGCAAAGCGTCAGGCTATCACCAACCCCGACCGCACCATCTCCTCGATAAAGCGCGAGATGGGCACGGCTCACAGAGTTACAATTGACGATAAATCTTACACTCCGCAGGAGATCTCCGCAATGATCCTTCAGAAGCTGAAGGCAGACGCAGAGAGCTACCTCGGTCAGACCGTTACGGAAGCGGTCATTACCGTTCCCGCATACTTCACCGACGCTCAGCGTCAGGCAACCAAGGACGCAGGCCACATCGCAGGGCTTGATGTAAAGCGTATCATCAACGAGCCTACAGCCGCTGCTTTGGCATACGGTCTGGATAAGGAAAGCGATCAGAAGATCATGGTCTACGACCTCGGCGGCGGCACCTTCGATGTCTCCGTTCTCGAGATCGGCGACGGCGTTATCGAGGTTCTCGCAACCGCCGGCAACAACCGCCTGGGCGGCGACGACTTCGACGCATGCATCACCAAGTACCTCGTTGAGGAATTCAAGAAGGCAGAGGGCATCGACCTGTCCGGCGATAAGGTCGCAATGCAGCGTCTGCGCGAGGCTGCCGAGAAAGCCAAGATCGAGCTGTCCGGCGTTACCACCTCGAACATCAACCTGCCTTATATCACTGCCGATGCGACCGGCCCCAAGCACCTCGATGTCACCCTCACCCGCGCAAAGTTCAATGAGCTGACTCATCATCTCGTTGAGAAGACCATGGGCCCCGTAAAGCAGGCGCTTTCCGACTCTGGTCTGTCCGCATCCGACATTTCCAAGGTCCTGATGGTCGGCGGCTCGAGCCGTATCCCCGCTGTTCAGGAGATGGTAAAGCAGCTTACCGGTAAGGAAGGCTTCAAGGGCATCAACCCCGATGAATGCGTTGCTATCGGCGCTGCAATCCAGGGCGGCGTCCTCACAGGCGATGTAAAGGGCGTTCTGCTTCTGGATGTTGCTCCTCTGTCTCTGGGCATCGAGACCCTCGGCGGCGTATGCACCCGCCTTATCGAGCGCAACACCACCATCCCGACCAAGAAGAGCCAGGTGTTCTCCACCGCTGCGGATAACCAGACCGCAGTTGAGATAAATGTCCTTCAGGGCGAGCGCGAGATGGCTCAGTACAACAAGAGCCTCGGCCGCTTCAGCCTCGACGGTATCGCACCGGCACGCCGTGGCGTTCCTCAGATCGAGGTCACCTTCGACATCGACGCAAACGGTATCGTAAATGTATCCGCAAAGGATCTCGGCACCGGCAAGGAGCAGCACATCACCATCACCTCCTCGACCAATATGTCCAAGGAGGACATCGACAAGGCTGTCAAGGAAGCCGAGATGTTCGCAGCTGAGGACGCAAAGCGCAAGGAAGAGGTTGATGTCCGCAATCAGGGCGATCAGATCGTTTACCAGACCGAAAAGACCCTCGAGGAGTTGGGCGACAAGGCTCCCGCAGAGGTAAAGAGCGAGATCGAAGCAAAGCTTCAGGCACTCAAGACCGCTCTTACCGGCACCGACACCGAGGCTATCAAGAATGCGACCAAGGAGCTGACCGATGTGTTCGGCAAGCTCTATGAGGCGGCTCAGGCAGCTCAGGGCGCACAGGGCTTCGACCCCAATCAGCAGGCAGCCGGCGGCGCTGACAACGGCGGTCAGGATTTCTACGATGCCGACTACACCGTTGTCGATGACGACGACAAGAAGTAATTCCAAAAGTGCTTATCTTATGGGCGCACATCAGGTGCGCCCATATTTGAGCGTATAAATGAGGTGGCTTTATGGCAGAAAAAAGAGATTATTACGAGGTGCTCGGAGTATCCAAGGACGCGACCGAGGATCAGCTTAAAAAAGCATACAGAAAGCTTGCCAAAGAAAATCACCCCGATCTTCACCCCGGCGATAAGGAATGTGAAGCCCGCTTCAAGGAGATAAACGAGGCATACGAGGTTCTTTCCGATGCCGATAAGCGCGCGAAATACGACCGTTTCGGTCATGCCGCATTCGACCCCAGTCAGGGCTTTGGCGGCGGTCAGGGCTTTAGCGGCTTCGGAGATTTCGGCGGTTTCGGTGACTTCGGCGGCTTCGGCGACCTGTTCGGCGAGATGTTCGGCTTCGGCGGAGGCGGCAGCAGAAACTCCAATGCCGCGCGCAAGGGCGATAACCTGAGCGCAACTGTCAACATCAAGTTTGAAGAGGCTGCGTTCGGCGTTAAGAAAGATGTTTTCGTCGCCCGCGTCGAGCAGTGCCCCGACTGTAAGGGCACCGGCTGCGCCGAGGGTACGACCGCCGAGGTCTGTCCCGACTGTAAGGGTACCGGTCAGGTGAAAACCACACAGCGCACGCCGTTCGGCATGATGCAGCAGAACACCCGCTGCAATAAGTGCAAGGGGCGCGGCAAGATAATCCATACACCGTGCGGCACCTGCCGAGGCGTCGGCAGCATCCGCCGCCAGCACAAGATCAGCATCAGCATCCCCGCCGGTATCGACGACGGTCAGACAATCTCCCTGCGCGGTCAGGGCAATGCGGGCGTAAACGGAGGTCCCGCGGGCGATCTGCGGGTAACGGTGCTCGTTCAGCCTCACGCGCGGTTCGAGCGCGACGGCGCGTCGGTGCTGCTGAATCAGGAGATCTCTTTTGCGGCAGCGGCACTCGGCTCCGAGATCGAGGTCCCCACGCTTGACGGCAAGGTAAAGCTCAACATACCCGAGGGAACCCAGACCGGAACGGTGTTCCGTCTTAAGGGTAAGGGCATCCCGTTCCTGCGCTCCGGCGGCAGGGGCGACCAGTTCGTCACCGTAAAGGTCGCGGTACCGAAGAACCTTAACGCCGCTCAGAAGGAGGCTCTGCGCGCGTATGCGTCCAGTCTGGGCGAAACGATAGAGCCGAAAAACGGTATATTCAACAAGCGCAAGAAATAATGCGCTTCTCAGACCCGACGGGCAGATCCCCCGTCGGGTTTTTAATTTTGTACGACGAAAAATTGACAAAGTGGGGAAAATATATTAAAATTGAACAAATCGAGTGACGAAAGGGGAGGGCGTTGTGCTTCAGGATAATTTCTTGGAAGTTTACGATAAGTTCAAGCTCGAGTTTTTCAGGAGAATATTTGAGCTCGTGCGCGAGCGCGAGGGCTCGCTGTCGGCGATGGAGGCGTTCTCGATAGAGATAATCCACGCGCTGGGTGAACCGACCATCGGGCGTTTTGCGGAGTTTCTCAATATTTCGCAGTCGAATGCGACATACAAGGTCAACAGCCTCATCAAAAAGGGCTACCTGAAAAAGCAGAATTCCGACACCGACCGCAGGGAGTACCACCTCGTTCTGTCGGAAAAGTATTATAACTACACTGATATAATGCGCAGCTATGTAAAAACCGTGCTCGGCAGGATAGAAGACAGCTTCACCCCCGAGGAGGTCGGGCTGTTTTCAAATATGCTCAAGCGCATATCCGCCGAAATGATGCCCGAAGCCGAAAATTTTGAATAAAAGCCTATAGATGAGCGTCGTGAAAACCGCGACGCTCAAATTTTTTTGCAAAAACTACTGAATATAATACAGTAGTGAAAGGGCTATACAGAAACGAGCCACTTATGAACACGCAATATAAAAAGGGTGTGCTGGAGCTGTGCGTGCTTCGTGCTTTCGTTTGTCGTTTGCAGCCTGTCAGCCGGCAGCATCCAGTTCTGGCACGCATGGGGCTGGTTTGGAAATTGAATAGCCTGAATAAGCACAGCAGGCGCCGCGAGGCGCCTGTTTTTTGCTGCAATGATTGACATTGCAGATGCATTGTGATAAAATACCGCATGATAGGTAACACGCGTTACCTGAACTGAGATATATTTTGCGGCAAGGGAGGTGCGCTTATGCCGCCGGAGATACAGTTTTCGGCCGAAAGAATAGTAGACGCAGCGATAGAGATAACCCGCGAGGAGGGCATCGCCGCTGTAACGGCAAGGGCGATAGCGCACAGGCTCGGCTGCTCGGTAAAGCCGGTGTTCACGGCGTTCGGCAGCATGGACGATGTCGCCCGCGCGACTGCCGACCGCGCAAAGAGCATTTTCACGGACTTCATGCAGGAGCCGTATGAAAAGCTCTCGTTCATGCGCATCGGACTTCGATGGATTGATTTTGCCCGCTGCGAGCCGAACCTTTACAGGCTGCTGTTCATGCCGTCGGGCGGAGATGCCAAAACGCTTACGCCGCTGAATGTTTTCGCAAACTTCTCCGATCTCACGGAAAAGGTCGTGCCCATAATAAGGCGGGAGTTTGACCTCACGCAGGAGCAGTCGTATAGATTGTACAATCAAATGATCATCCACGCGCACGGTATGGCGTGCATCCTTGCCGTCGGTCAGGCGGAGTTTACCGAGCGCAGCATAAGAGAGATATTCTCCGAGACGGTAGAAAGTCTCGTGGAGCATTATAAAAACGGGAGGAATCAAGAGTGAAATATGTTTTTATTGCCCTTTTTGCGGCGGCGAGCATAGCTCACCTTTATTTCAGCTGGAAGGACGATAAGCGCGGCAGAGCCTGCACAAAGCCGTTTCTGCTCATATTTCTCGCGCTTTTCTATGTGTTTTCGGTCGATGAGGTGTCGCTGCTGCTCCTTTTCGCGCTGCTGACGAGCTGGCTTGGCGATGTGCTGCTCATACCCAAGGGGCACAAGTGGTTTTCGGCGGGAGGCGTGAGCTTCGGGATAAGCCATCTGCTGTTCATCGCGGTGTATGCCCAGCGCATAAGCTATGAAAGTGTGCCGTGGCTGCCGGTGATAATCCTTGCCGTCGTATATTGCCTCATAGCGGCTAAGATCATCTCTATGGTATGGAAAACAACGCCAAAGCTCATGCGCGGCGTGATGTATGTGTATCTTCTGGCAAACAGCGCGATGAATGTGTTTGCCCTCATGCAGCTTCTCACCACCAGCGCTGTGGGCGCGGTGATCGCCTACATCGGCGCCGTGCTGTTCTTCGTGTCCGATTGCGGCCTGTTTCTCGTGCGCTATTACAAGGAAAAGCAGATCGTTTACAGAAACCATTTCACCGTTATGCTCACCTACATAGCGGGCGAGCTGCTCATAACCTTGGGTATTATAATGCTTAGTGTTTAAAGGAGATGTGCGGGATGAAAAATGTGTTTATTATTAACCCCAAGGCCGGAGAGGCTGACAACGAAGCAAAAATAAGAGACGCCGCAAAGAACATCGCGGAGTGCGAGTTCTATGTGACCAAGGCAGTGGGCGACGCAACGCAGTTTGTGCGCTCGTGGTGCGATGAGCATCCGGAGGAGCAGGTGCGGTTTATCGCCTGCGGAGGCGACGGCACGATAAACGAGGTGTTCAACGGCGCAGTCGGCAGACAGGGCGTGAGCGTGAGCTGCTATCCCTGCGGCAGCGGCAACGATTTCGTCAAGGCATTCGGCGGAGCCGAGCGCTTTTCCGACATTGAAAAGCTCACAAGCGCGCCCACGCGCAAGCTCGACCTTCTGAAGGTCGGCGACCGCTACAGCAACAATGTCGTAAACTTCGGCTTTGACACCACCGTTGCGATAACGATAAACAAGGAGCGCGACAAGACCGGCCACGGCGGCAAAAACGCCTACACCAAGGGCGTTGTAACAGCGCTGATAAAGAGCATGAAAAGTGCCTGCACCGTCATTGCCGACGGCGAGGTGCTCAATCCCGACGGTACCCTGCTGCTGTGCACGCTTGCAAACGGACAGTTCGTCGGCGGCTCGTTCAAGTGTGCGCCGCGCTCGAAAAGCGACGACGGGCTCATTGATGTGTGCATCATAAAGCCCATATCCCGCCTGCGCTTTGTCAAGGTGCTCACGCCGTATACAAACGGCGAGCATCTCGACGATGAGAGCATGAAGGATATAGTCACCTACCGTCAGGCGAAAAAGATAGAGGTCAAAGCAGGTGAGGGCTTTGCATTCTCGCTCGACGGCGAGATAATCTACTCCGACCATTTCACGGTCGAGATAGCGCCGGCAGCGCTCGATTTCGCAGTGCCGGAGGAGTAAATATAAATTTGAGCAGCCGGAGCCCCTCGGGGCTCCGGTTGTGCATTACGGTAAGCATTTCTGTTGACAATATCATACACATGGTATAAAATATAGTTGTTAATTCGATAACGAAGGTAAAAACAAAAAAGGAAGTGATTTACACATGAAGCTTACACCCGAACAGCAGGCAATGCTAAACGGTGAAAAGGGGGAGACAATGGCAAAGGTCGTCAAGACCCTTGTTATGTATGGCGACACATTCGGCGCGGAACGCATGGTGCCGATAAGCTCGAAATACGGTCACACCGTTATCAGTTTTGGCCTGAAGGTAATGAAGCCCGTGTATGATCTGTATCAGGAGATCATCGACGCGGGGCTCGCTTCGGATCAGAAGTTCACCGCTGACCCCAAGCCGCTGGATAAGCATGTTCCCAGCAGCCTCATCGAAGATCTCGTGTTCAAAAAATTCATGTACACCTATCAGGACAGCTATGAGCAGCAGCTGCGTGAGCTCGGCATCACGAATGACGATGACTACACCTGCACCTGCTATCTCGACCAGGTCGGCAACAAGCCGAAAAAGGGCGAGGTGCTCTCGTGGGCGGAGTCCTCGGCAGTCGTTTACGCAAACTCCGTTCTCGGCGCAAGGTGCAACCGCAACTCCGGCATGATAGAGCTCATGGGCTCGATAGCCGGCTTTGTGCCCGAGTTCGGTCTGCTGCTGGACGAAAACCGCAAGGCGACATGGGTAGTCGAGGTAAAATGCAGCAAAAAGCCCGAGGCGCAGCTCCTCGGCTCTGCCATCGGCATGAAGGTCATGGAGGAGGTCCCGTTCGTAAAGGGGCTTGACAAGTGGATAGGAACGGAGCTTGACGACGAGGCGTGTGCATATCTCAAGGATTTCGGCGCTGCCACCGCGTCCAACGGTGCCGTCGGTCTGTACCACATCGAAAATCTCACTCCCGAAGCCGTCGAGCAGGGCGAGAGCCTTATCGCTGAGGGCGCTCAGGTCTATGTGATCGACGATGCCGAGCTCGAGAGAGTCAAAGCGAGCTATCCGGTCATCTGGAAAAACCCCGATGCCGAGCCGCAGCTCTGCTTTGTCGGCTGCCCGCACATGACCCTGCGTCAGCTCATCGACTGGACCGAGGCGGTCGGTAAGGAGCTTAATAAAAACGGTCTTAAAAAGGTCACCGTGCCCACCGTGTTCACCGCGTCAACGCCCGTTATCAAGGAGTTTGAGAAAACGCCGTATTATAAGCAGCTCAAGCGTCAGGGCATCGTCCTCAGCTACATCTGCCCGCTTATGTATATGAATAACCCCTTGTGCAAGAAGAAAGCGGTCATCACCTCGTCTAATAAGCTGCGCACCTACACGAGCGCGCGCTATTACACCGAGGCGGAGATACTGCACACCATCACAACGAAGAGGGAGGGCAAAAAATGAAGACATTCAAAGGAAGAGTAGTCGTTCCCGGCACCTGCACCGCCGAGGCGCTCGTATCCCACGGCGGCTTCAACACGCTCGCCTCGTACCAGATGGGCATGATGTTCGGAGATAAGCAGATGAAATGCGGCGACCAGAATAACGCCGATATTTATAAAAAGCCCATGATCGGCAAGGCTCTGTGCCTTCCCATGACCATCGGCTCGACCACCGGCGGCATGGTGCTGTTCACAGTGTGCGCGCTGGGCAAGCAGGCGGCATGTATGCTGTTTTCAAAGCCCATCGACTCGCTGGCGGCATCGGGAGCCATCCTCGGCGATGTCTGGACGGACGCGAAAATGCCCGTTGTTGACAGCCTCGGCGATGAGTTCCTCGAATATGTAAAAACCGGCGCAAAGGTCACCGTCAAAGACGACGGCGTCGTAGAAGTCGAATAACATATGAAAAGCACATCTATCAAGATGTGCTTTTTTCTATGAAGTTCATGAGTTCGCCCCACAGCTCTACTATGCGGAACCGCAGCTCGTAGCCGTCGGCTTCGGTGATGAGCGCGCGGTCATCGTCGCTCATGGCGTCGAGCGCTTTGTTCTGCTCGGCTGCCGAAACGCACAGCGGCGGGAACACGACACACCACCAGTTGTGCCCCTTGCCCTCGCCGAGCGTTATGCGCAGCGACTCATACCGTCCCGCGGGAAGAGAAAACGAGTCGTACTCGCGCGTGGGGTAATACTCCTGACTGAGCGCTACCGTAACGGCGCGCCCCTCGGAGCTTTTCTGAGCCACGGTGCGTATGCTGCCGAGCTCGCGGCGTATGATCTCCCGCGCTGCGGCGGGGTCCTGCGCGTTTTCGAGCATGGGCGTGAGGTATTCGAGCACGCTGTCGCGCACGCGCAGCTTCAGTTCCTGCTCCTCCGGCTCATCGGACACCGCAATGATGTGCAGCCGCACGAGCGACGAGCTTATATCCTGCTGCCTGCCCTGCGCCCATGTGCCGATGCACAGCGTCACCGCCAGTGCCGCAAGCAGCGACAGCTCCCAAATTTTAAGCTTATATTCCTTCATAAAAACGACCGCCTTTACTATGTACTGTTGTACCGATAGTATTGGCGGTCAATTTAATTTTTAAACATCGAGAGCGGGCATATTTTCGGCAACGCTCACGCAGCGGTAATCGCGCCGCAGCACCCTTGCGGTCTCCTCGGCGGCGGCAGCATCGTCAAATATGCCGAACACGGCAGAGCCTGTGCCGGTCATGACGGAGCCCAGTGCGCCGCAGTCGAGCATTGCGCTTTTTATGAGCGAAATTTCATTGTGCCGCCGGTCGGGCACATCCTCAAACACATTGTACATCCGCCGCGCTATCTTGGGCAGATCGCCGGCGCCGAGCAGCTCGACTATACCATGAGTGTCCGGATGGTAGCGCAGCTTTACGGCATCGAGCTTTTTGAAAAGCTCAGGAGTGGATACGGAGAAATCGGGCTTGCAGATAACTATTTTGCAGTCCGGAAGCGGGGGCAGAGCCGATAGCACCTCGCCTCTGCCGGAGGCGAGCTGAGTTCCGCCGGCTATGCAGAACGCTACATCCGAGCCTATCTGCGCGCCGAGCGCTTCAAGCTCCGCGCAGCCGAGCCTTGTGCCGCACAGCCTGTTTAGCGCGCGCAGCACCGCCGCGGCGTCGCTCGAGCCGCCCGCCATGCCCGCGCCGACCGGTATGCGCTTGTGCATTGCGATGTGCGCGCCCGAGCTTGTTCCGGTGTGCGCGAAAAACGCGTTTGCCGCGCGCACGGCAAGGTTTCGCTCGTCGCAGGGAACGAATCTCAGGTTGCACTCCGCGCGGCTCGGAGCATCCGGCGTGAGCGTTACGGTGAGCTCGTCGCACAGCGTTACCGTCTGCATGACCATGAGCATATCGTGATACCCGTCGGGGCGCTTTGCCGTTACATCGAGGGATATATTTATCTTGGCGTAAGCCTTCTCGTTAGTCTTGCTCATTTTTCAAACAGCATTGACATGAGGGCAACGCCGGAGTTTACAAACGGCCCCTGCTCGCCGCTTTTCTCCGTGTACGGCAGACCCGCGTGGGAGTCGGTGCGGCTGTCATAGAGCATGTACGGAACGGGGTCGCCGTCGTGCCCGCGGGTGGAGGTCAGCGTCTTGTGGTCGGATAAAAACAGCAGGCGATAGTCCCAGCCGCGCGAGCGCATCGCGTCGTCAAGCGGGTGTATCATGCGCGTGTCGAGCCAGCCGATGGCTTCGAGCTTGCCCTCAAGATCACCGTTATGGGTACACTCGTCGGGAGCCTCGACATGAATGGCGACAAAGTCATGCTCGTTTAAAATATCGAGTGCTGCGGCGAGCTTGTTTTCGTAATTGGTGTCCTTTTCGCCGGTGGCGCCCTCGGGGCAGGCGAAGCTCAGTCCCGTGAGCGCGGCTATGCCGTGGCACAGCGGAACGGCGGATACAACAACGCCGTCGTGTCCGGTCTCATTTTTGAAATTCGGCAGCGCGACCGCCGTGCCCTCTGCCCAGAACCAAACGCCGTTTGCCGGCATTTTGCCCTCGGCGATGAGCTTTTCGTTGAGCGGGTGGTGCTCAAGAACGCGGTTTGCCGTTTCCATGAGCTCAAGCAGCACCTTGGCGTTATCGCAGCCGGTCGGGAGTATAGGGCCTATCTTTTCGCCGAGGTGGTCGTGCGGCGGGGCAAGGCGAATGCCCTTTATATCCGCCTGCGACTGCACGGCGATGTGCCTGAACGAGTGTCCGAGGTTCACCTTCATTCCGGCTTTCTCGGCAAGAGGGGCAAATTCGGGGTCGTTAAAAAGCGCCGTTACTATCTCGTCGGAAACCTCTCCGTCTATGGAGCCCGCCGAGTGCGAGAGAATGCGCTTTTCGCCAAACGGCATATCGCCCTGCTCGTAGGTGACCATGTTGCAGCGGTAGGCTACATCACCGGGGTCAAGCTTTATGCCGGTGGCGGCAGCCTCGAGAGGGGCCCTGCCCGTGTAATAGAGGTTGGGGTCGCAGCCGAAAATGGACATTATCGCGGTGTCGCTGCCTGCGGGCAGTCCGCGCGGAACATTCAAAACGCTGCCGACCTCGCCGCGCGCGGCAAGGGCGTCGATAAAGGGCTTTTTGGCGTATTCAAGCGGCGTGAGACCGCCGAGCTCCGGCACGGGGTTGTCCGCCATGCCGTCGCCTATGATAAGAACATATTTCATGGTATCAGATCCTTTGCTTTAGGAATATGAATCATTATAAAATATCATCGCCGATTTGAAAAGCATTATATTGCATTTTTCGGGCGATTGTGAGAAAATACCTCATATTGCATCAAATTAACGGGAGAGGGAACATGAGCAGAAAGATGAGTAAGCGCGACGCCGATAAGCTCGCCAAGTTTGCAAGGAAATACCCCATCGCCGCTCTGGTGATAGTGATAATAGTCGCTTTGGCGGTTTTTATATCGCAGAAGACCGGCGGCACGGTCACAGTGCCCATGGACGGGCTTTATGTGCACTATATAGATGTCGGGCAGGGCGACAGCGAGCTTGTGTGCTGCGGCGGAGAGTATATGCTCATAGATGCCGGTGAGCCCTCCGCGTCGGACACGGTGGTAAATTACATCCGCGATCTCGGCATAAAAAAGCTCAGCTATGTCGTGTGCACGCACGGTCACGCCGACCATTGCGGCGGACTTGACGCGGTCGTCGAAAGCTTCGAGGTGGAAACGGTGTTCACCTCGCCTTATGCGGGCGATGCCGCGTCGTACGAGATATTCGTGCAGGCAGTCGCCGACGCGGACCTTACGCTCGAGGTGCCCGAGCTGGGCGCGAAATACCGCCTCGGCGATGCGCAGTTTGAATTTATCGGACCTCTTTCCGACCACAAAAACCTCAATGACGACAGCCTGGTTATGCGCCTTGAGTATGGCGACACGAGCTTTCTGTTCACCGGCGATATGACGGCAAAGGCGGAAAAGGAGCTCATAGACGACGGCATGGATGTCAGGTGCGATGTCCTCAAGGTAGCCCACCACGGCTCATCCGGCTCGAGCTGCTATCAGTTCCTGTACGAGGCTCAGCCGCAGATCGGCGTTATCTCCTGCGAAAAGGGCAACGAATACGGTCACCCGCACGAGGAAACGCTCTCGCGCCTGAGCGACGCCGATATTACCGTTTACCGCACCGATATAGAAGGCAGCATAGTCATCTTCAGCGACGGCATGAAGGTGGAAAGGAGGGCAGCTTGAAAAGTAAAAACCGTTCCAAGGCGATAATGGCGGCGGCAGCGACGCAGGTGCTGTGGGGCCTGAGCTTTCTGGCATCGAGCATCGGTCAGGAGACCGCCTCGCCGTTTGTTTTGATGAGCTATCGCTTTGACATTGCGCTGCTCATTCTCAGCGTTCTGGTGCTGCTCGGCAGGCAGAAGCTCGATCTCAAGGGCAAAAACATTCTGCCGCTGCTGCTTCTCGGCACGATGGAGCCGTGCATATATTTCATCGGCGAGCAGTACGGACTTAAATACTCAAATTCCGCGTTTTCCGGCATAATGATAGCCGTTGTGCCGATAGTAACGCTCATTTTCGCGGCGATATTCCTCAAGGAAAGACCCAGCCGCGCGCAGTGGCTTTTCAGCGCCCTGTCGATAGCGGGCATAGTCGTTATAACTCTCAGCGAAAACAGCGGCGGCTCGGTCACGGTAAAGGGCGTTGCGCTTTTGAGCCTTGCCGTTATAACGGGCTCGGCATACAGCGTTATTAGCAGCGGCAGCTCCGATAACTTCACGGTTTTCGAGCGCACATATGTCATGCAGCTCATGGGCGCGATGTTTTTCACGAGCCTTGCGCTCATCGAAAATCACGGCTCGGTCGCGGCGCTTATCGCTCCGGCGCAGAACGCACGGTTTCTATGCGCGGCGCTGTACCTTGCCGTGGGCGCGTCGGTCCTGGGCTACACTCTGTTTAATTATGCCCTTTCAAACGCTCCGGTAGCAAATGTTATCATATTTCAAAACCTCGCAACTATCGTTTCGGTGCTCGCGGGCATATTCATCCTCGGCGAGAGCATGACAACGGTGTCGCTGATCGCCATGATAGTGGTGCTCATCGGAATATTCGGAGTGCAAAAATTCCCGCCCAAGGGACAAAAAAATTCAGGTTCTTTACGAACCTGAATTTTTTTATGTGACTTATTATCGCTGACCCTTTTCGTAGGGTATGCCTTCCGCCTTCGGCGCGCGCGAGCTCTTCGAGGTGAATGCGAGCACGAGCAGCGTTATGATATACGGCAGCATACGGTACAGATGAGAGCTGATGCCGAGCTCGGCAAGAGCATATATACCGTCGCCGTTTATGTCAATGCTGGTGTATGCCGCGGCGATACACTTGAACAGGCCGAACAGCAGAGATGCCATTGCGATGTTCAGCGGCTTCCAGTTACCGAAGATCATGACCGCCAGAGCGAGGAAGCCGAAGCCGGCGACATCGCCGTTGGACGAGCAGTTAGCCGTGGTCAGTGCGTACACAAAGCCGCCCATGCCGGCGAGAGCGCCGGAGATGGTCGTGCCCGCATAGCGCATACGGTAGACATTTATACCGAGCGAATCGGCAGCCTGAGGATTTTCACCGCAGGAGCGCAGACGAAGACCGAACTTTGTCTTATAAAGGATGATCGACAGTATAATAAACAGCAGTATGCAGACATAGGTCGCAAGGTAAGCCTTGTTGAGGAGGACCTCCTTCAGAAAGCCCCACTCGGTAGCCTTGTCAACGCCGAATGTAGATTTCTTGAGCATGAACCAACTTCCGGCGCCGCCGGTAGCCATCTGCAGGGTGTTCTGGTTTGCGATGATGCGGATGAAGAACAGAACGAGCGCGGGAGCCAAAAGGTTCAGCGCCGTGCCGCCGATGGTCTGGTCGGCGCGCAGATTTATCGAGGCAAAGCTCAGCAGCAGTGAGAACACTGCACCCATTATTGCCGCCACGAGCATTGCCAGAAGCTCGAGCCCCTGAAGAGTGACCCAATCACCGGCAGCCTTTGCTGCGGTGTAGACCTCGTTGCCCTGCATCTCACGAACGAACAGAACACCGACAAAGGCACCGAATATCATGATACCTTCAAGCGCGAGGTTTATGATACCGCTTCGCTCCGAGAAGCAGCCCGCGAGTGCGACGATCATAAGAGGGACCGCATAAAGCAGGGTTTGCTGAATAAGGAATATCATGCCTGCTCGCCTCCTTCCGTGGCAATTTCGGGTTCCGAAGCTTCGACGGAAGCTTCAGCATCTGCGTCGTCATCATCGGTCTTGGCTGCGTCGGCGGGCTTTGCGTTTTCCGTGCCGCCGCGCTTTTTTCTGCCATCGAGCCACATTCTGATAACCAGCGAGAACGCGCTCAGGTAAACGATAGCGGCGATGATAACATCGGTTATGTATTCGTTGTAAGCCGTGAGGTTTGTAAGCTGCAGACCTGCAATGTCAAGCATGGACATGAATATTGCCGTGAAGATGACCGCGATGGGGTTATTGGTAGCCAGCAGCGCGACCGCGATGCCGTTAAAGCCCTCGGCGGGGAGCGACTGATATGTTGACCAGTAAAACTCCGTGTTGCCCGACAGGTAGTACAGCGAGCCGCCCGCAGCGGCAAGCGCGCCGGAGATAGCCATGGAGAGCACGATGTTGCGCTTGTCCTTTATACCGGCATAGCGGGCACAGTGGCGGTTAGAGCCGCACGCCTTGAGCTGATAGCCGAGAGTGGTTTTATTCATTATGATAAAGACGATTATCGCAAGGATAATGGCAACTATGATGCCGCCGTTGACCTGCGAGCCGGGGAACAACTGATCCAGACCCATTTTCGAGGTAGCAACGCCGTTGAAGGTCGTTTTGTAGATCTCGCTGGCCTTGGTGTTCTCGGTGACATTCTTGAAGTTGCTGATGTCAAACAGCCATGTTACGACATTCGCGGCTATCCAGTTTGTCATGATACACGCCAGAACCTCGTTTATGTTGAGGTACGCTTTTACAAGACCCGGTATTGCGCCCCAGATAGCACCTGCGAGCATACCGCCTATAAACGCGATGAACCATATAAGCACAGGGTGCACGACCTCGGAGGGTATGCCAAGTGCGAGCATAAGCGTTACCATGGTACCCATGAGGTACTGACCGGGAGCGCCGATGTTGAACAGTCCTGTTTTGAACGCGACGGCAACGGACAGACCGGTCATGACCAGCGGAGTAGCTCTGAAGAGCATATTGCCGAAGCTTGTCGGGTTAAAGCCCCATGTCAGAACTCCGGATGCATCACGGCCGGTGCTGAACAGACCGGCGAATATGAGCCGGATGCCGTCCCATACGCTCTTGCCGCCCATGTCCGCCTTGCTGAAGCCGACGATGGCGACGATGATGCTGCCGACAAAAAGTCCGATGATTATTGAAAGCAGCGAGGCAAGAACCTTTTTCGTGCCTTCCTTTTCGTAAAGGGTCCTCAGTCTGTTTTCTTTCATTACTGCTTACCCTCCTCGCTGTCTCTCTTAGCGCCGGACATATAAAGTCCGAGCTCCTGGAGATTGGTCTTTTGCGGGTCGAGCTGACCGACTATCTCGCCCTCATACATGACAAGGATGCGGTCGGACAGGCTCATGACCTCGTCGAGCTCGAGCGATACCAGAAGGACCGCCTTGCCCTCGTCGCGCTGCGCGACTATCTGACTGTGGATATATTCGATGGCGCCGACATCCAGACCGCGGGTCGGCTGCACCGCGACAAGAAGCGGCTTGTTGCGATCGACCTCGCGCGCGATTATCGCCTTCTGCTGGTTACCGCCGGACATGCTGCGGGCGGTAGTGACCGGTCCCTGACCGGAGCGGACATCGAACTGCTCGATAAGCCCTTCGGCATACTCGCGCACCGCGTCGCGCCTTATAAAGCCATGGTTCTGGAACCGCTTTTCCTTAAAACGCTGGAGCACCATGTTCTGCTCGAGCGTGAAGTCGAGGATAAGACCGTGCTTGTGGCGATCCTCGGGAATGTGGCTCATGCCTGCGGCGCTCTTATTATGGATGCTCGATTTCGTTATGTTCTTCCCGCAGAGCGTTATGCTGCCGCCGGAGGTTTTCTCAAGACCGGTTATGCCGTAGATTAGCTCGGTCTGACCGTTACCGTCGATACCGGCGATGCAGACGATCTCGCCCGCGCGAACCTCAAAGGAAACGCCCTTGACGGCATCGCCCTTGTGCAGCTTCGAGGGGACGGAGAGGTTCTCTACCGTGAGTATTGCCTCGCCGGGCTTGGCGGGAGTCTTTGTGACCTCAAGCTGAACGGGTCTGCCGACCATCATGTTCGACAGCTCCTGCTTGTTTGTGTCGGCGGTGTTGACCGTACCGATGCACTTGCCCTTGCGCAGAACGGTGCAGCGGTCGGCGACAGCCATGATCTCGTTGAGCTTGTGTGAGATAAACAGGATGCTCTTGCCCTCCTTGGCAAACTCGCGCATTGTGTTCATGAGCTCGTCTATCTCCTGCGGAGTGAGGACCGCAGTGGGCTCGTCAAAGATGAGTATCTCGTTATCGCGGTAGAGCATCTTTAGTATCTCAACGCGCTGCTGCATACCGACGGATATATCCTCCACCTTTGCGTCGAGATCGACCTTCAAACCGTAACGCTCGGAAAGCTCCTCGACCTTTTTGCGAGCCTCCTTGCGCTGGATAAAGCCGAACTTTGTCGTTTCCGCGCCGAGGATGATGTTATCGAGCACGGTGAAAACATCGACGAGCTTAAAGTGCTGATGTACCATGCCGATGCCCAGCGCCGTTGCGTCGTTAGGGTCGTTAATTTTGACCGGCTCACCATTTTTGCGGATCTCTCCCTCTTCCGGCTGATACATTCCGAAGAGCACCGACATCAGTGTTGATTTGCCCGCACCGTTTTCTCCGAGCAGGGCGTGTATCTCGCCCTTGCGAAGCTGCAGAGTAATATCGTCGTTAGCTCTGATGCCGGGGAACTCCTTGGTGATGTGAAGCATTTCAATCACATACTCAGGAGTATTCTCCATGCCGCCACCTACTTTCTTTTAAATTCTGCAAAAAATGTGTATAAAATATTATAACTGCAATTTCACCTTATTGCAAGAATTTTAGCGATTTCAACAAAAATAAAAAACAGGAAAGTCCGAAGACTTTCCTGTTTATAGCTTTGTGTCAGACGGAATTACTCGATAACATTGACGGTTACATTGTCAGTGCTCTTGAGGTTGTTCCAGTCGCTGTCGATAACGACCTTGCCGTCCTTGATGTCCTTGAGCAGAGCATTGTACTGATCAACGCTCCAGTTCTCGAGGGACCAGGTTGCGGTGGGCAGGCCAACAGCGTCGTCCTTTGCGCCCAGAGCGGTGCCTACGCCGCCGATCTCGGCGAACTCACCTGCATAGAACTTTGCAAGTGCCCACTGAACGGAGCTTGCAAGACCCTTGGTTGCAGAGGTGATAACGGTGTCGGACTCGAAGGACTGGTCGGTGTCAACACCGATGACCTTTGCGTCAGCTGCTTCAGCTGCTGCGGAAACGGATGCGAACATCGAGCCGCCGCAAGCGAAGATGGCCTGGGTGCCGTTCTGGTACCAGCCGGCTGCCATGGTCTGGAGCTCGGGAGATGCGCTGAAGGAAGAACCGTACAGCCAGGAGTAGTTGACCTCAGCCTTTACATTCTTCTCTGCTGCAGCAGCCTCAACGCCCTGAACGAAGCCGTAGCCGAAACGGCAGCATGCCGGGTTGGTGCCGCCACCGCCGCCGGTGAAGCCGAGCTTGGTGTAGCCTTCCATAACGGCTGCGTAGCCGGCGAGGTAGCCGGACTGCTCTTCCTGGAAGGAGATGCCTGCGACATTCTTGAGGACGGGTGCGCCGTCTTCGGTGCTCTCGGTTACGGGGTAACCATCGACGAATACGAAGCTTACATCGGCAAACTCAGCAGCTGCCTGACGGATAGCTGCCTCCTGCTTGAAGCCTGCGCAGACAACGATCTTTGCGCCGTTGTCAACTGCTGCCTTCATTGCGTCGTAGCGATCGTCGTCGGTAGCCTTGTCGCCATTTGCGGGCTGGTAGTACTTGTAGGACTTGTCGTTTGCGGAAGCATACAGCTTAACGCCGTCGAAAGTGCCCTGGTTGAAGGACTTGTCCTTGAGCTGACCGACATCGGTTACGAATGCGATTTCGTACTTACCGTCGTCGGAAGTCATTTCGTCAGGGATCTTATCGGGATCGGTGACGGTGGTTCCGTTGGCATCGTCAGTGACCTTGGGATCTTTGCTGTCGTCGCCGCTGTTGCAGGCGCAAAGAGCAAAGACCATGCAGAGTGCCAGGATGAATGCGAGTACTCTTTTCATGTTTTTTCCTCCGTATAAATTTAGTTTTTGCGAACGAATTTATGTGCACGCTTATCGCGTACTGTCGTAAGTATATCACAAAAACCGTGCCGAAAGCAAGTATTATTTAGCAAATTGTCCAAATGCAGAGGGCAGCGGCAGCGATCTCGCTTATCATTTTGCCATTTTTGCCGCAGTATCAAGGGCTATCTCCATCATCTGGGTGAACGACAGCTGCCTTTCCTCGGATGAGAGCGCCTCGTCGCGATAGATGTGATCGGAGATGGTGCAGATGCAGAGGGCTCTTTTGCCCGCGCGCGCGGCGTTCATGTAAAGCCCCGCGGCTTCCATCTCAACCGCCATAACGCCCATATCGCGCCATTTGTCGTTGCCGTCGCAGCCGGCGGGGGAGTAGAAGTTATCGCCCGAGAGAATGTTTCCGACCTTCATGTCAACGCCGTGCTCCTTTGCAATCTCAACGGCGGTGCTCAGAAGCGTGTAGTCGGCGATGGGGGCAAAGGTGCCGTTTAACTCGAACTGATGTGCGTAATTTGAGTCGGTGCACGCGCCCTGACCGGCGACTATGTCCATGAGCTGGAGATCGTCGCGCAGAGCGCCGGCGGAGCCGATGCGGATGATGTTGTCAACATCGTAGAAATTAAAGAGCTCCCAACTGTAAATGCCGATGGCGGGTATGCCCATGCCGCTTGCCATAACGGTCACGGGAACGCCCTTCCATGTGCCGGTGTGACCCTGAACGCCGCGGACATTGTTCACGAGCACAGGATTTTCCAGAAAGGTCTCTGCAATGAACTTAGCTCTGAGGGGATCGCCGGGCATGAGCACGGTTTTTGCTATTTCTTCTTTCTTAGCGGATATATGCGGAGTGGGAATAGGCATAGGATATCCTCCTTAAATGTATTTGACCAAATTATAACTGTATGCCGCGGCTTAGTCAAGCTTCTTGCGCCTGCGCTTTTTCGGAGGGGCGGAAAACTCGACGAGCACCGGAACGAGCCGCTCGAGCAGCTCATTGTTTTCAATATCGAGGATATAGTGCTCGCTCGCGCCCTCGTAAGGATCTCCGCACGGTGCGTTTTCCATTATGTCCGCAAGCTCCGGCAGCTTTTTTACGAAAACGCAGTTATCGCAGACGAGAAGTATGAACTTCTCTCCCGAGTAAACGGCGTATTCCCCGAACATCTTGCGGTATCGCACCGGACACAGCGGCGACAGGCGCTCACATACATATTCTATAAAATCGGCAGTCGTAGCCATTGCATTTCCTCCAAAGACGGTTGCTGATGCCTACATTATATAAAATACGCTTTTCGGAGTCAACAAAAACGCCGCCGTCATTGCGACGGCGGCGCTTATCATCGCCCGAGAAGAAATCTCGAGAGAAAATCTCGGGTCTTGGGATCCTTCGGGTTTTCAAATATTTCTTTCGGCGAGCCCTCCTCACAGATGACTCCACCGGACATGAACACGACATTGGTCGAGACATCGCGTGCAAACGCCATCTCGTGCGTTACGACTATCATCGTAAGCCCCTCCTGCGCGAGCGAGCGCATGACATCGAGCACCTCGCCTACCATCTGCGGGTCGAGTGCGCTTGTGGGCTCGTCAAACAGCAGGACCTCGGGCTCCATGGCAAGCGCACGGGCAATGGCGACGCGCTGCTTCTGACCACCGGACAATTGCGACGGGCGGGCGTTTATGTACGGCGCCATGCCGACCTTTTCGAGGTACTTCATAGCCACCGCCTCAGCCTCCTCGCGGCTGCGCTTTAACACCGACACCTGACCGGTAACGCAGTTGCCGAGCGCGGTCATGTTGTTAAACAGGTTAAAGCTCTGAAAAACCATGCCGACCTTCGTGCGGTACTGCGAAAGTCTTATATCGCCGGAGCTTATGTCTTTGCCGTGATACAGTATCTGCCCCGAGGTGGGTGTTTCGAGGAGGTTTATGCACCGGAGCATCGTTGACTTGCCCGAGCCGGAGGCGCCGATTATGCTCAGCACCTCGCCCTTTGAAACGCTCAGATTTATATCGCGCAGCACGGTGTTTTCGCCGAACTGCTTCTGAAGATGTACAAGCTCTATAACTTTCTCGGACATTTTATGCCTCCCTGATGTGTATCTCGGCGGCGCTGTCGCTCTGCGAGCCGAATATGGTGTAGCTGTCGCTGCCGTCGAGCCGGCGCTCTGCCCAGCGCAGTATGCGCGTTACGGTGAAGGTGAGGATGAAGTACAAAACACACACGACGAGGTAGGTCTGGAAGGTCTCGAAGCTTTGGCGCTTTATGATACCTGCAAAGTAGTACAGCTCCGTAACGCCGATGACATTGAGGACGGAGGTGTCCTTTATGTTAATGACAAACTCGTTGCTCACCGAGGGGAGAATGTTCCGCACGACCTGCGGGATGATGACCTTTATCATCGTCTGCCAGTGGGTCATGCCGATGCTCATTGCGCCCTCAAACTGCCCTCTGTCGATGGATATGATGCCGCCGCGCACGATCTCGGCCATGTATGCGCCGGTGTTTATCGAAACGATGATTATGCCCGAGGGGATGAGCGGGAGCGTGCTGCCGCCGGTGGCGAAGGCATAGCCCCAGTAGATGACCATTGCCTGCACCATCATAGGCGTGCCGCGGAAAATTTCGACATACACCGCGATAACGGCATTGAGAAGTTTGTGCAGCACTCTCAAAACGATATTCTTCGAGTACGGCGCGGTGCGGATAACGCCGGTGAGAAGTCCTATGACGAGACCGGCTGCGGTGCTCGTTAATGCTATGAGCATCGTGTTGCCCACGCCGTCGAGAAGCTGCGGATAATATTTTGCGACTATGTTTATTACATCGTTAAAGAAGCTCATGTCAGTTTACCCGAAAAGCGTGTTACTTGCGGATTATTACAACGAGGTTCGACTCGTAGTAGGTATTGGTGAAGTCTATCTGCTGTGCACGCTCGGCGGTGGGGCTCATGCCGGCAACGATGGCGTCGATGGTGCCGGATTCGAGCGCGGGCAGGAGGGAATCCCACTCGATGGCGTATATCTCGAGCTTCATGCCGAGCTTGTTTGCGACATACTGCGCGATCTGAACATCATAGCCGTTTGCGTACAGACCGTCCTTGCCCTCGCCGGAGATGGGCACCGCGCCGAGGCTCGTGCCCTCGGTGTCGGTCCAGTTATAAGGCTCATAGGCACATTCCATACCGACTCTAAGAACGCCGTTCGTGGTCTCGGGAGCGGGGCAGCTCACCGCAAACTCGGTGACGGTGCCGCCGGAGGCGAGGGTCACTATCTGCTCCATAAGCTGTGCGCGCTGCTCGTCGGTGATGGTGGCGAGAGCCTCGTTTATCCGAGCGGTCAGCTCCGAGCCCTTCTTAAGACCGACTGCAATGCCGACATCGGCGGCGGTAGCGGTGAAGCCGGTGTCGTTATTCTTCAGGGGAATGTAGGTCAGGCTGTCGTCGGACTGGCAAACCGAGAGGGCCGTCGGCTCCTCGGCGACATAGCCGTCGATAGCGCCGCTCTTGAGCGCCATGAGCAGGTCGGCAAACTCGGGGTAGGTCGCGGACTGCACATCCTCGATCTGCGCGAGCGCGTCGGCGTGAAAGGTTCCCGCCTGAGCGGCGATCTTTGTGCCTTTAAGGTCTGCAAGCGTCTGCGCGGAGCTGAGGTCTGCCGCGCTGTTGCCGTCATTGCTGCCGCAGCCCGTGAACAGGCAAAGGCACATTACTGCTGCCATGAGCAGTGCGATAAGGTTTCTTGTTCTTCTCATTTTGGATAACTCCTTTTCAAAATTAAATAAGCCTGCGACCCGATGTGGTATCGCAGGCTTTGAAAAGAAATAATTCCAAAACAGTTGCCTTTGATAGCTCTCCACATGAAATGTGACAGTCCTGCGTCTGTTCGGCGCAGTCCCAGCAGCATCACGGCGGCAACCGCAATGAGCTTCGGCGGAATTGCCTTTCCTCCGCGACCGCTTGCCGGCGTTTACCGTGGAGTACTCATCTTTTCCGCAACCTCTATCAGGTGCTTTCTTATTTGAGCCGCATTATAGAGCGGCTTTTTTCCTTTGTCAATAGGCTTTTTGAATTTTTAACACATTGCACGATTTTCTTTGCGTGCCCGTATCGGGCGTTTGTGCACTTTAAAGTGTTACAGCATCAGAAATCGGCGTTGCCGGTGGTGCGGGGGTGCAGCTCGACATCGCGGATGTTCGACACGCCCGTGAGGTACATTACGAGACGCTCGAAGCCCAGACCGTAGCCCGCATGACGGCAGGAACCGTAGCGGCGCAGGTCGAGGTACCACCAGTAATCGTCGGGGCTGAGACCCAGCTCGTCCATGCGGGAGAGCAGCACATCGAGTCTTTCCTCGCGCTGCGAGCCGCCGATTATCTCGCCGACGCCGGGCACAAGGCAGTCGGCCGCGGCAACGGTCTTGCCGTCGTCGTTCATGCGCATATAGAACGCCTTGATGTCCTTGGGGTAATCGGTGACGAAAATGGGCTTTTTGAACACCTTTTCGGTGAGGTATCTCTCGTGTTCGGTCTGGAGGTCGATGCCCCATTTGACAGGATAGTCGAACTTCTCGCCGCTTTTTTCGAGGATCTCCACCGCCTCGGTGTAGCTTATCCTGCCGAACTCGTTGGAAACGACATTCTCAAGGCGCTCGAGCAGACCTTTATCGACGAAGGAGTTGAAAAACTGCATCTCCTGCGGGCATTTTTCAAGAACGGTGCTTATGACAAACTTGACCATCGCCTCGGCGTTATCCATATAGTCGTAGAGGTCTGCAAACGCCATCTCGGGCTCTATCATCCAGAACTCGGCGGCATGGCGCTGGGTGTATGATACCTCGGCGCGGAATGTGGGACCGAAGGTGTAAACATCGCCGAAAGCCATGGCAAAGTTTTCGGCGTTGAGCTGACCGGAAACGGTAAGACTCGTGACCTTGCCGAAGAAATCCTTGCTGTCGTCTACCTTGCCGTCGTCGCGCAGGGGGAGGTTGTTGAGGTCAAGTGTGGTAACGCGGAACATTTCGCCCGCGCCCTCGCAGTCAGAACCTGTGATTATCGGGGTGTGGACATATACAAAGCCGTTATTGCGGAAAAACTCGTGCACAGCCTGAGCCGCGACGCTTCTCACGCGGAATGTTGCGGAAAACAGGTTCGTGCGGGGTCTCAAATGCTGTATGGTGCGCAGAAATTCAACGCTGTGGCGCTTTTTCTGCAGGGGATAATCCGGAGAGGACACGCCCTCTATCACGACCTCCGTGGCTTTGAGCTCGAACGGCTGCTTTGCCTCCGGCGTGAGCACGAGCTCGCCCTTTGCGATGAACGCGGCACCGACATTCTGGCGTGCAAGCTCATCATAGTTAGCAAGCTTTTCTCTCTCGAGAACGACCTGCAGGCTCTTGAAGCACGAGCCGTCGTTAAGCTCGATAAAGCCGAAGTTTTTCATGTCACGAATGGTGCGCGCCCAGCCGCAAACGGTTATCTCTTTCCCACCGAAGCTCTCGGCATCGGCAAATATCTGAGCGATCTTAGTGCGTTTCAAAGACAAACACTCCAATCAATTAAAATTCGATGGAAAGCATTATATACTAATATTTTGTTCCTTGCAAGAAATTTAAAAATGTGGTATATTAACAGTGTGTTAACAAAGTCGGATTTTGCCGGTGCCGCATGGTGCGGCACGATTTTTTGGAGGTATAAAATGCTGTCGGTCGGTGATACTGTCGTTTATGCAACGAACGGTGTGTGCATGGTAAGAGAAATAGCGGTGCTCAAAATGGGCAAAACAAAGGGAGAGTATTACATTCTGTGTCCGGTGGATGATCCGGGCAGCACGGTGTATGTGCCGACGGCGAACGAAAAGCTGACGAGCAAGCTGAAGCCCGTGCTCACGCCCGAGCAGGCAAATGCTCTAATCGACGAGGCGGTCAAAGAGCCGCTCGAGTGGATAGATAACGATAACAACCGAAAAACGGCATGCGACGAGATCGTTAAAAACGGCGACCGCAAGCAGCTCATGCGCCTTGTCGGAATGCTCTACCGCCGCCGCGAGGAGCTCAAGGATCAGAAAAAGCATTTTCACAATGTCGATGCGCAGTATCTCAAAACCGCCGAGCGTATGCTCCACGGCGAGCTGGCGTATGCCCTGCGCATACCGGTCGAGGAGGTCACTCGATATATAAGCGCGAGAGTGGCGCATACTTGACGAAAAGGGTCGAATGCTGTATTATGTGCTAGATAATAAGCAATAAGGAGGAGCATACATGGGTCTTATTCCTCAGGTGACCTGCCGCCGCTGCGGAGAGAAATTCTCCGGAGTGCACCGCCGCTGTCCCAAATGCGGAACGCGCAGAGTGCAGAACAGCCGCCGCGCACCGGGCACAACGCCCAGCGCAGTCAAGGGCACGGCAGCGAATAGAAGAGCGGGTGATAACCGCAAATGGCAGTTCATATTCGGAGCCATACTTGTTGTCGCGGTCATAATCGCGCTTATAGTGATGATAACCGTCAGCCTTGACAATGCCGATAACCCCAATGCTCCGGTCATGCCCACAACTCCTCCGGATGTTTCCGCCGCGCCCACGCCTACGCCTACTCCGACGCCCACACCCACGCCTACTCCGGAGATAACCTCTGTCACGATGAGCAGCCCCTATGCCAGCAACTGCACAGAGTTTGCCTTAGGCGCCGGTCAGTCGGTAACGCTCACCGGCTCGCATTTCCCGATGACGGTAACGCCGGACTATCAGTGGACCTCGGCAGATCCGAGCATCGCAAGCGTGACAGTCGACGAAAACGGCAGGTGCACGGTCACCGGTGTCGGCACCGGAACGACCAAGATCATCCTCAGCTGTTACGGAAAAACCGCCGAATGTACGGTTTATGTGAGAAACTGATAAAAAAACAGTTGACAAATTCATCGGCATCGGTTAAAATAACCGTTGCCGATGAAAAACGGACGATTGGCGCAGCTGGTAGCGCATCCGCTTGACGTGCGGGAGGTCACAAGTTCGAGTCTTGTATCGTCCACCAAAAAACCTACAGCCTATTTGGGCTGTAGGTTTTATTTTTGCCCCGAAGCTGTCGGGCTCGAACTTGTGACCCTATTGGAGCTTGAGCCCGCTCAAGCGGATCAGGCGGCGAAGGTCGGGCGCGCAGCGGCAGGCCTTCACAAGTTCGAGTCTTGTATCGTCCA
>SFLE01000007.1 GCA_004553495.1 Clostridiales bacterium
CATGTTGACGTACTGGAGGAAGGACAGATGGTCGGCGTCGACGCCGAGATAGCCCCAGTAGGTGTTCATTATATCCTGCGCGAGCTTCGGCATCTTCATCGCCCTGAACACACGGTTGACCGTGTAGCTGCCCAGCCGCAGGAAGTTGGGGAAGTGCTCCTGCATATACTTCGGGTCTGTCTTGCCCGCGACGCTCAGAGAGTAGTCGCCGGCGGCGTGAAACTCCGTGCCGAGGTCGAACAGATCCTGTATGGATTTGCGGCAGCCGGGCACAAGACGCTCCATCTCATTGACAAACTCCTTTACCGTGCATGGGAGGGTCGCGTCGATATGCGTCCTGCCGTCGGAGGCGGTGGTGATAACGCGGAAGTTATCCGGAACCATGTGCCACGGAATGTCAAGGCCGAACTCATCACAGATCCTGCGGCAGCCGCCGGGGTTTTCCTTTGTGCCCCATTCGCAGATCTCGTGCAGCGCCGTTTCAAATTCAAAACGGCCTCTGCGGAAGCTTGAGGCGCAGCCGCCGGGCATATTGTGGCGCTCGATAAGCAGGGGTTTTTTTCCACCCTTTGCCATGCGGCAGGCTGCGGCAAGACCTCCGTTTCCGGCACCGATCACAACGGCATCATATTTTGGCATCAGTATCTCCTCCTTAATTCGTGGTAATACCACGTGTTTGTACTGTGCATTTTATAACAATCACCGGCAAAAGGTCAATGCTGCTGCCGTATTTTCAGCGGAATAGTCAGCATTACGCTTGACTTTTAAGCATCTTGCAGGTAAAATTTGAAACGTGGAATTTGGTATGACCACAGGTAATCCGCGTTTGGGAGGCAAATATGGGGTTCAATAAAATAGTAGCGGTGTCCATGACGGAGCTGTTCGTGCAGCAGATTGAAAACATGATACTCTCCGGGGAGCTCGCTATCGGCGAGCAGCTGCCGCCGGCGCGGGAGCTGTCGGTAAAAATGGGCGTCAGCAGGACGGTCATTTCCGCGGGGCTTGTGGAGCTTGAGAAGCTCGGCTTTGTTGAGATTCGCACGCGGCAGGGCGTGTTCGTCTGCGACTACCGGCGTAAGGGCAGCCTTGAGACGCTTATCGCCATCATGCGCTATAACGGCGGCGCGATGAGGAAGAACGAGGTAAAATCCCTGCTCGAAACGCGCGACGCGATGGAGTGCCTGTGCCTGCGCCTTGTGTGCGAGAAGAACGACGTGGCCGAGCTTGAAAAGCTCAGCCCGATCCTTGACAGCATCCGTGACGCACGCAACGCCGACGAGGCCGCAGAGCGGGTATTCAGCTTCCACCATGAGCTTGCGATAATGTCCGGCAACGTGCTGCTGCCGCTGCTATACTATTCCTTTAAGACGCAGGGCGAGTACCTGTGGTCACTCTATTGCAAGCGCAGCGGTGTGAAGAAGCTGTATGAAATAAAGCTTGCGCTCTTCTCGGCACTTATGAATAAGGATATTGATTCCGCGATAGAGCAGACGCACCAAATCATGGATGTCGCGAAGAACGACCTTGGTTTCTACGGGGCGTGACAACAGAAAAAGCTCGTTCGGCTCAAAGCACCCTTACGCGCTTTTTCCTTGGCGTTATTAATTAAAAGGTTTATTTGCCATCAACTGCAGTTGGGTGCAAAACGTTGGTAAGGATTTTCTCAATCCGCTGTCCCAAGAGCTTGTTTTCCGCCGGAGCCTTTCCTTGAAGCGCCTTCAGTTCTTCTTGAGACATCGCAGCTAATTCTTTGTCGGTATATTTTTTCATAACTACCACCTTTTCTTTCGTGCGGTTAGCATTCCGCTTCAAAGACAGACCGGAGATTGAGGTTGGGGCTGAATAAGCCCCGCGTTTTTGTTATTCGGATGGTTTCACTTTCTCGGTTATGGTTTCATTTTCGGGTGAAACCAAATGAAACCGTTTGAAACCGTATCAATATTATCAACTGTTGGCAAAAGCCATCGTGATATTATCACGATGGCTTTTTTCATTTCAGTGAACTTTACCAAGTCAGGGAAAGCTCAACCAGCTCAGGCGATTCCGGTTTGCCGATGAGTGGCTCTTTCCTGTCGAGTGCGGAAAGCTGATCCATTTCATCCGCAGTAAGCGAAAAGCTAAACAGGTCTAAATTCTCTTTAATATGCTCCGGCTTTGTGCTTCGCGGGATCACGGCAATTCCCCTCTGCGTCATAAACCGAAGCATGATCTGCGCCGGAGTTTTGCCGTACTTTTCCGCTAAAGCAAGCACGACCGGCTCGGCATACATCTCATTCCTGCTGCCCTGCGAGCGCGACGGAGGCAACCGCCGAATATTCAATGAGGAGTCGGTCAACTGGATGCAGGGCATTAAATGTCTGAAAGGCTACGGCGCATCCATTGAGGACATTCAGGAGTACTGCAGATTGTGTCTGCTGGAGGAATCCGAAGAAAACCCGCGGGCAAGGTACGGCATTATTCTTAAGCAGCGGGAAGAAGCCTACAAGCGTCTGGCGGAAGCTAAGGCTACCGCCAAGTATACAGATGATAATTGAACTTTTTCATGACTTATCTTCCAGAAACTCGCGGATCACGCGAATGTAAGCGGAATAAATGATAAGAGCGGAGCAGGTCATATGACCTGCTCTTCATATTTCGGCAAGGCGATGCTGTGCCTGTCGGTATTTTAAAGGAGTGCAATTATATTCCGCGCGAAAACATTTAGTGTAATAGCTGCTGCTGCAAAAGCCTACGCTCTGGGCTATCTGAGATATGCTCTTATCTGTCTCCGAGAGATAATAAACGCTTCTTGTAAGGCGATAGCGGACAAGGTACTGAAACGGAGTTGTGTCATACAGGCGCTTGAATATCCGGCAGCACTCTCCGCGGCTTATATGCGCCGAGGACGCAATATTGTCAAGCGTTATCTTCTCTGCGTAGTTTTCCTGAATGTATTTTCGCAGAACATCTATACGCTTTTTCTCGGTGTGCGACACGCTGCGGTTGTCGCCTATATCGGGAATGCAGTTTTCGTACAGCGTGAGCCACGCTTCGGAAAGCATGATGTTCAGTTTCAGCTCATAGCCCTGCCGCTTACCGGACGATATTGCCTGCATCTGGCGTATCACATCGCAGATATCGTTTGCCCAGCCGCTGCCGCGCAGAGGGACATACTCGAGCTCACGAGCCTTGAGTATCGGTTCGATATAGCGCGAGACGAGCTTTGCATCCCCCGTGCCTGTGATGCAGTCGGCGCAGAAGATAACGCTTATGTAATTTGCGCCCTCATGGGAATTTGCAACAAACCCGTGGACGGCGCCGCTGTTTACGAAAAGCCCCTCGCCCTCGCACAGCACTATGTCACGATTATTAAGCAGCGCCCTCAATTCACCGTTGGTCACCAACAGCAGCTCGAGCTCCCTGTGACGATGGCTGCCGGTCATCTTTGAGGCTGAACTTATACACTGATTCAGCACTCTTATCTTGCCTATCTGTGCTTGCTCATTCATGCAGATCACCTCTGAACATTTGCGGAGTATCCAATATTTTTTGTACTATTTACTACAAAAAATATTACCACAGAACAAGTCATTTCGTCAACATATTTTGTGATTTTTATCTAAAAAGAAAATATATTATCACTTTTTACGAATATAGTGCCATTTATAGCTATATAGCATTGACAGTTTTAATATGACAGTGTAACCTTTGATATATCGCAGATGCTACTTTATTAAATATTAGATAAAGTCACCGAAAGGAGAACTATCATGGCACACAAGACTGAATTTCTGTACATGTCCGAGCCCGATACCATCGCAGCCGGTGTTCTGGACACCAAAAAGTGCATTGACAACGCCGAAGAAGTTTTTACGCTCCTCGCAAAGGGCGACTACCTCATGGGCGGAAGCAATCACAACAACCACGGTATGTACATCGTTTTCCCCAAGGAGAGTGAGTTTCCCAATATGCCCGTTGCGGGCCCCGACCGCCGCTTTGTAGCAATGCCCGCTTACCTCGGCGGCAGATTTGACATTTGCGGTCAGAAGTGGTACGGCTCTAATGCTGCAAACAAAAAGCAGGGTCTACCCCGCAGTGTTCTTATGGTCACCCTCAACAATAAAGAGACCGGCGAGCCGCTTGCTTACATGAGCGCAAACCTTCTCAGCGCAGCGCGCACCGGCGCCGTTCCCGGCGTCGCGGCACGCTATCTTGCCCGTAAGGATTCCGAGGTATTGCTCTGCATCGGCTGCGGCGCGATTGGTTCTTCCTGCCTTGATAACATCATTACTCAGCTTCCGAATGTCAAAAAGGTCGTTTGCAACAACCACTCCCCCGCTCCCGCCGAGAAGCTTGCTGCCCATGTCCGTGAGAAGTACGGCGTTGAAGCAGTTGTAGAGCAGGATCTTGAGACTGCTGTCCGTCAGGCAGATGTCATTTCCGTTGCCGCATCCCGCACCGCATTTCTTAACATCAAGGGCGAGTGGGTAAAGCCCGGCTGCACCATCCTTGCTTCCGGTCCCGTGCATTTTGACCAGGAAGAGGGCGGCTCTTACGATGTTGACGGCGGTCTGTGGACAAAGATGAAGGTCGTTTACGACCACATCGGTCTGCACCATGCATATGTTGAGGATGCTATCGCTACCGGCGATAAGGAAGGCTACTATGCCGGCGTTATCGGGGGTCCCGTGTACCATCTTATCGACCTTGGCAAGAAGGAACAGCTCGACGATGCCCTCGCTATCGGCAAGATCATTCTCGGTCAGCAGCAGGGACGCACCAGTGACGACGACATCATCTGCTTCATTGCCTGCGGCATGAGCGTGTTCGATCTCGGTCTGGGCTACGACCTGTATCAGACGGCTCTTGAAAAGGGTATCGGCACCAAACTCCTGCTTTGGGAAAATCCTGCACAGTGCGAGTAGTTTTTCATATATCTCCCTTTATTCTTCTCAGCTTACGGAGGGCGGTCACCGACCGTCCTCCGTATTCTTTTTTGCTGCTCCAAGATAAAGGCATAAAAAATTACGCCTCTGTGCTGTATGCACAGAGGCGCATTGCTGTTTACTTGTCCAAGTCGAACGCGAGGTTTCCGTCGGCGTTGAAATCAAACGGCGCAGGCTCGCTTTCGATAATGAAATTCGGATCGTTTTTGACCTGCTCGTAGTACGCTTCGGAGAGCATAATGTGCTCAAGGTGCAGCGTGTTGGGTATTCTCACGATCCTCGGAGCGGCGGTATCGTAATCGACGCACATTGCAAGCGCTATCTGTATCGCTTCCCTGTCGTTATTCATAAACGGCGGGATCTCACAGCCGCGCAGCATTTTGCAGGTTATGGCATTGACATACATCGCGTCAAGGTCAAGTTTTTTGACGGCGCGCAGCGTTGTTGCCGATGCAAGTCCTATCCCCTGAGCGTTGCCGTGCGAGGCTTCGTCGGTGTCAAGGACCACTATGTGCTGATTTTCAATGCCGCCCGATGCGTAAGGCGTAGGAAATTTGCCCGAAATATTCGGATCCATGCCGTTTCCGCTGAAATATTTTCCGCATTCGTCAACGACCAGCACCTCGCAGGAGGGAACGAGGATGCGCGGCATATTGGCAAACGCTCTTTTCAGCAGCTCGGGCTCGGTGTCATAGATGTCGCACGAATCTACCGCAACAAGCTCGGCGGTCTGATCGTAGGCGTTCTCAATAGTCGCCACGGCAAACATGATAGATGCGTTTTCGATTATTGCCTTGCCGAACATCGGCACATATTTTGCCATGTACTTGAAGCCGGCTTTGTGGCATGTCTCCGCGCCGATCTGCTTACCGAGACCGATGGTCATCATTTTCATGATGCCGCTCTCAAACGGGCCTCTGAACGAAGTGTGAGGCTTTACTCTGCAGCTAACGATTATACCGTCGGCTTCGGCGGCATTTTTGTCGATGAAAACATCCATGCCCTCTTCGTTCACGCCGATCTTTTTGACCTCCATCGAAGAAATTATCGGGCATCCGATGCTTTCCTCGGTGATACCGTAGCCGCGCAGCACCTCGCGCTGGCCCTCGGCGGTCGCACCGCCGTGGCTCCCCATTGCGGGGACCACGAACGGCTGCGCACCGCGGCTTTTAACGAAGTCGGCAATGGCTTTTGTTATTATCGGGACATTGGCGATGCCTCGTGAACCGGCGGTTATTGCTATGCGCATACCGGACTTTATCTTGGAGGTGTACGGCGCATTATTGAGCATATTCTCAATGTATGCCGGTATCTCTTCGGGCTCGATATGGCTGCGGTCAAATACCTGACGGACGCGGAACATCTTCGGAAGCTCTACTTTTTTAAGCAGAGCCGCAGCTTTATCATTCATTAGCTCAACCTCGCACTCAGCCGAGCAGTATGCTCTCGGCAAGCTTAGTCATGACCGCGGTGCAGCGGACGATGTCGTCTACCTCGACAAACTCATTGGGCTTGTGGGCATAGAACAGGTCGCCGGGACCGTAAGACATACAGTTGCGGTTGCCGGTCGTAGCTGCGATAACGGCGGTATCGGTGTAGCCGGGGAAGAAATCGACGGGCGCTTCCTCGCCGGTGACCTCAGCGGTCGCAGCCTTGAGCATCTTCAGCAGATATGAGTTATCATCCTTCTCGACCGCCGGACGCTGAGCCAGCACGGTGTACTCACAACTCGTGCCCGCCACCTTTGCGCAGCCCTCAGATATCGCATCCTCGACGAGCTTGATAGACTGCTCGTTCGTGGTCGGCGGTGTCAGGCGCATGTCGATGGTGCAGTAGCAGTCGCCGGGAACGATGTTGAGATTGAGACCGCCCTTTATGATGCCGAATGTAGCGGCGCAGGGTCCGAGCTCCTCATGAATGGGCAGCTCCGAAAGTCTGCGGTTTATCGCACAGATGACCTCGGACATAGCCGCGACAGCATCACTTCCCTTTTCCGGAGTGCTGGCATGGCAAGCCACGCCTTTTGCATCAAGCCTGAACCATGTCTTGCCCTTATGCGCGACCTTGATAGCGCCGTTCGTGGGCTCGGCATCGAGGATGTAATCGGCGGCAGTGACTATGCCGTCCTTGACGAGCTGGTCTGCACCGAGCATAATGTCCTCTTCGTCCATGGACGCGATGAACACGAAGTCGCGCTCAAGCTCCCTGCCCATTGCGGCGATATCGCGGAACGCGATCATGCCGGAGGCAAGACCGGACTTCATATCGCAGGTACCGCGTCCGTACATTCTGCCGTCGATTATCTCCGCGGCAAGCGGGTCGTGGTTCCAACCATCACCGAGAGGAACGGTGTCCATATGGCAGATGTACACGAGCGCGGGACTGCTGACCTTTCCCTTAAGGCGCGCAACAACGTTGCAGCGCCCGTCCTTGACCTGATTGCGCGTTATCTCCGCGCCTGTTTTTGAAAGCCAATCGGCGATGAAATCGGCGAGCTCATACTCGAATTCGCCGGGGTTTGTGCTGTTTATTCTAACAAGCTGCTGAGTCAGAGCAACTTCTTCAATTGGGCTGAGATTCATACCCGTTTCTCCTTTCGAATTCAGATTTTAAAATTGTCTCCGCTGAGCTTTGTCAGTTCATTGAAGATAGCAATATTTCCGACAAGGGCGCGCTCCATGAAGTCGATGCGGCACTTGTCAACAGGACGGTGGCAGTAGTACTCCTGCATGGGAGAATAGCCGATGGATGCGATATGATGACGGCCGCTGATCATTGCAAGATCGGTGCCGAAATCCCAGTAGCCGTAGGACACGGGCTCGCCGATATCGCGCAGAGCCTTGGATGCCGCAGCGACAAAGGGATGATCCTCAGGAATGCGCCAGCCCTCTTTGATGTTAGGCTTAGTTTCGGTAATGCCCGTATAGGTTGTTCTGGGCACTGCGGAAACCTTGACGCTTGCATGGAAGTCTGGATCCTCGGCAGAGAGCTTATCGATGATGCTCTGTATCTCGGCGATCGCGTCCTCGGGAGTCTCGGTCGGGACAAGGCGGCGGTCGTAGGTGATGTTGCAGCGGTCGGGAACAATGCACATGGTTCCGGGAGTGCAGTTAATAACGGTCAGCGCAATGCTGGATTTACCGAGCTTGTCATCGACCTTGAAGTTCTCAGCGTAATATGCTTCGACTGCATCGATGAATTTGGTCGCCTTATTTACTGCATTTATGCCGAGCCAGGGAGATGCACCGTGGCTGGTAACACCGGCTATCTCAACATTGAGCTCAACTCTGCCGCGGTGGCCGCAGTATATCTTCAGTGCGGTCGCTTCGCAGGAAACGACGCCGTCCACCTTAATGCCGCGCTCGGGCAGCTCGTGATCGACGAGTCCGATCATGCCTATCTGCTCTGCAGGCTCCTCCATGACAACAAAACTGACCATATAGTCGCCCTTGAAGCCGAAGCCCTCTTTCTTGAGCTGAATGAGGATAGCGCCGCTGTAGACCTGGCAGGCGATGCCGCACTTGGTGTCGGCCGCCGCACGACCGTGTATGACCTCGGTCTTTTCGAGCGCATCGCCCGCTTCATTGTACATCTCGTCAACATCAATAACGCCGCTGTACGGGTCGTAGCCCATCCACTCGGAGGGATCGCCGACATCAACGTGGTCCATATGGCCGTTATACATAATGCTCGGACCGGTCTCGGTGCCGTGAACTATACCGACGATGCTGCCCCACTTATCGCGGAACACCTCGTCGTAGCCAAGCTTCTCAAGCTCAGCCATGAGGATATCGGCAACGTCCTTTTCTTCACCCGTGAGCGAGGGGCAGCGGATTATGCGCTGCGCAAGGTCGAGCATATCTGCCTTGTAAGAGGCTGCGAGTTCTTTAATGCGGTTATTCATAGCTAACTCCATTCTGCCGCATCCGCTGCGGCAATGATAAAATACGGTTATTATAACTATAGCGTGATAAAATCACGCTATAGTTTTCTTATAAAGTTCTGTTAACCCTCTACAAGGTTAGGCAGCCACATTACTATATCTGGGATAAATACCATCAGCACAAGCGCAATGGCAAGTATCGCGATATATGGCAAGAGCTCTTTGACAAGCCCGCCGAGCGGTGCTCCGGATATATTCTTCGCAACGAAGAGGTTAACACCAAGCGGCGGCGTAATGAAGCCGATGCAGAGGTTGACGACCATGAGGATGCCGAAATAAGTGATGTTGAAGCCGAGCTGAGTAACGATGGGGACAAACAGCGGGGCAAACAGCACGATGTTGGATGTGGTGTCGATAAACATACCGGCAATGAGCAGGAATGCCATGATGAGGAGCATGACAACATACTTGCTGTCGGACAGACTGAGCATGAGCTGTGCCAGCATCTCGGGAATGTGCTGCAGAGTAAGCAGGCGGCCGAAAACGGCAGCGCCGCCCAGCAGGAACATTACGGGAGCGGACATCATTGCCGCCTCAACAAGAGCTTCCTTGATCTTCTTGAGGGTAAGAGTGCGGTAGATAAAGCAGCCGACGATGAGGGTGTACATTACGCCGAGGACAGCGGACTCGGTCGGAGTCGCAATGCCGGAGTAAATGCCGCCGAGGACGATGACGGGCATGAGGATAGCCGGAACGCCGCGCCATATCTGCTTCAATATCCAGAGGAAGCCGCCGCCGCGGGGAGTTCCCTTGTAGCCGCGCTTTTTGCATACGAGGTAGTTGTAGCCGATCATCATAGCTCCCATGAGGACGCCGGGGCCTACGCCGCCGAGGAACAGAGCCGTGACGGAGGTTCCTGCGGTTACAGCATAGACGATCATCGGGATAGACGGCGGGATAACAGGTCCGATGGTACCTGCCGACGCCGTAGTAGCGGCAGCATATTCGGTTGAATAGCCGCGCTTTACCATTGCGGGGATGAGGATGCCGCCGAGTGCCGCAACGCACGCCGGACCTGAGCCGGAGATGGCGGCAAACAGCATTGCTGCAAGAATCGTGGTCGCGCCGAGACCGCCTGTCGCTTCGCCGACGATGGCTTCCGCAACATCTATAAGGCGCTTTGCAATGCCGGAGCGGTCCATGAGCGAGCCGACGAGCATAAAGAACGGCATTGCCAGAAGCGCGGTGTTGTCGGACGCGGTGATAGTCGTCTGAGCAAGCATGGTGAGCATCTGGTTGCCGGTGACCGCATTAAGAGCGAAGCCTGCAACGATGGTGGCTATACCGAGGGAGATCGCGATAGGGATGGTCAGGATAAGGCACAGCGCAAGAGTGCCGAACAATACGCCTACTACCATTATTTATCTTCCTCCTTTTCCTCGGTTTCGATCTCAGCGGTTTCCGTAGTCGCTATGGGACCATGGATGGACTGAGTAAGATATGCCTTGCCCTTAATGAGCTTAATATTCGGAATAAGCGATGCCTGAATGGTGCGGACGCAAAATCCAACCATGCCGATGAGACCGGGGATATACATAACTGCCGCGCTGAGCCATGGCATTGAGGAGAAATACTGCGGGAACTGAATGATGTTCTGAATGTAAATCCACATCATGTAGGAAACGACGATGCCGTATGCAAAGGATACGAAGTCGCCGAAAAGATCAATCCAGAAGGTGATCTTGCGCGGGAGGAAGTTGTCGATGGCTTCGACCTTGAGGTGCTGGAAGGTCAGAGCGCCGAGGCTTATGCCGATAAGAGTACACCATACGAACAGGATTCGTGCAGCCTGGTCTGCCCAAGGCAGAGACATGTCGAACGCACGCAGAATGACGTTTACTGCAACTATTCCGGTCATCAGACCGAAGCAGATAGCAAGTATCCACTCCTCTATATGGTTATACCACTTTGATTTAGCTTTCATAGAAACTCTCCATTGATCCGATATAGTGGTATCTAAAGACTTAAGGTCATTTGTTTTCGATGATTATGTGCCGGATAAGGGGCTTGGGGCGGTACAGCCGGAGACCGACCATACCGCCCCGGGGTTAAATTAAGGTGTTATAAGGATTTTTGTTGTATTGCTCTTACGCAGCAGGCTTTGCAGCCTCGACCTTTGCGAGCAGATCCTCACCGACAACACTGCCGTACTTGTCGTAGATGGGCTGAACTGCCTCGCGCAGTGCTGCCTTCTCTGCGTCGGTCAGCATGATGACGGTGGGGCCGTTATCGTCGGGCTCCCACTCCTTGAGCAGAGCTGCATCGTAATCTGCCGCAAAGTCACGCTCCCAGTCGCGTGCCTCGAGAGCGGCCTTCTGGATGATCTCCTGGGCTGCGGGGTCGAGCTTATCCCAAGTCTTCTTGCTCATGACGACGGGGATGGGGTCATAGATGTGATTGGTAATGATGACGTAGTTCTGAACCTCGGAGAAGCCAGAGAGCTTGATGTTGGACAGGGGGTTCTCTTCGCAGTTGATGGTCTTCTGCTGGAGAGCGGTGAACAGCTCACTGTATGCCAGAGTCGTGGGGCTGCCGCCGAGAGCCTTCCAAGTAGCAATGTGGATCTCGTTATCCTGAACGCGGATCTTCGCGCCGTTGAGGTCGCCTGCCTTGTGGAACTCAATGTTGTCGGTGGTCAGCTCACGCCAGCCCTGAAGCCACCATGCAAGACCTACCAGACCCGCGCTCTCGAGGTCCTTGAGGATCTGAGTGCCGACCTCGCCGTCGAGGACCGCCTCGGCATGCTCGTCGTTCTCAAACAGGAAGGGCATGTCAAACAGCTTGGTGGAGCTGGTGAATGCTGCGAGGTTTGCAACTGCGGGCAGAACCATGTCGATGGTGCCCTGCTGCACGGACTCGAGCATTGCGCGGTTGTCGCCAAGAGCGGAGTTGGGGTAAACCTCGATCTTGATCTTGCCGCCGGATGCTTCATCAACGAGCTGCGCAAACTTGTCTGCACCCTCATCGGTGGGGGTGCCGTCAGCTATAACATGACCAAGGGTAAGGGTATAGCTGGGACCGGTGTAGTTTGCGGTGCCGCTGGGGGTGTTGCTGTCATCGCCGTTGTTTCCGCCATTGGAGCAGGCGCAAAGACTGAACACCATAACAACAGCCAGGATTAATGCAATAAGCTTCTTCATAGTTTTCCTCCTTTACTCTTATGTGTGTAAGCTTATCTCCTATTTTAACTCGACGGGTCTCCCGTCGGGCTATCACGATTTTATTTGGCTTTAAAACCTGACGATATCGTCGATCTTTGCCATATGACAGTCGGGGTAAGAATCCTTGACGCGCATGAGGAAGTTGAGCTTGTCGATGCGCTCACCGGAGCGCGGGCAGCCGTTCTTGATAAACGGTATCTGCAGACCGACGGCAAGATCCATGACCACATCTCCGACAACGCCGCCGCTTCGACCGGAGGTTATGGAGAACATTCCGTGCTCGCTTGCAAAGCGGTGCGATTCGAGCGCCTCGGAAATGGTTCCGACCTGATTGGGCTTGAGGATGAAACCGTCGATAGCCTTAAGGTCATAGGCGCGTCTGATTCGTTCGGGATTGGAAACGGTGAGGTCATCGGCAATGATAAAGGTACGGGTGATCTCCTTGTGAGCCTTTTCAAAGCCGTCCCAATCGTCCTCGTCGAGCATATCCTCGATAAACACGAAGTTATATTTCTCGGTCAGGCGCTTTACATACGCTATAAGCTCATCGGACTTTACCTGTCTGCCGTTGAGGTAGTAGGTATTGGAGTCCTTATCGTACATCTCGGTCATTGCGCAGTCCATTGCGAAGGCACACTGCTCGGTATAGCCGCAGTCGTCTATCGCCTTCTGGATGAGATCAAGACAGACCTCGGGATCCTCGCTCGGTGCGCACCAGCCGAACGAACCGCCTACGCGGGGCTCGGAGCCGGTATACTCGCGGATGACCTTTCCGAGACAGTTAAAGACCTTTACCGCGATCTCTACCGCCTGCTCTATATCCTCGGCGCGGTACGGCATGACGATAAATTCGTTAAATGCCTGCTTTACGCCCGCGTTATTGCCGCCGTTGAGAACATTGAAGGACGGTATTGGGACGGTTTTAACATTGCCGTCGGCTATGTAGTCGTACAGCGGTCGCTTGAGGCTTGCCGCCGCCGCGCGGTATGCCGCAACGGAGACGGAGTAAATTGCGTTGCCGCCAAGCTTGGATTTGTTATCCGTGCCGTCGAGCTCGATCATCTTCCGGTCTATGGCTTCAAGATCAAGGGTGTCCATGCCGATAAGCGCGGGACCGATGATGTTATTTACATTTGCGACTGCGCTGTGGACGGAAAGTCCGTCGTACTCGGCAGGATCATTATCACGAAGAACGAAGGACTCGTGCATACCCACGGATGATCCGGTGGGCGCGGCAGCGGTGCCGATCGAGCCATCCTCGGTTATGACATCGACCTCGACCATCGGACGGCACTTGCAGTCGATGATCTGGCGCGCGTGTACCTTCTTTATGCGGCTGCCCTTTACCTTCTTATTGGGAAGCTCGGGAACATACATAACATTTAGGTCGCACAGGTTTGTGCCGGTGTTGCCGGTGAATACGGCATCGCCTATGGTGTCAAGCGCCTCAAAGCAGGCGTGACCACGCAAAAATTCGTGAATATCCACACCCTTTTTGCAGGCGGTGTCATAGCTTGTCGAGTCGGTGATACCGCCGGCGACTACGGTCGTACCGTCGGTGCCCTCGGAGTCGATGGACAGACACACGCAGCCGGGCGCTTTCTTTGCGGAAATGGCATATGAAAGCGTGAGCTCCTGGCCGGGGCCGCCATGACCGGTAATAGTGGAATTATCAAGGATCTTGGTAGTCGCTTCGCCGGAGCACAGCAGCACGCAGGGCGGCTTTATAGGATTGCCGTAATTCTGTATCTCTCTTGCAAGCGATGCAAACACCGTGCCGACATCCTTCGCCTCACCCTCAAGGAACGAGGTCAGAATAACTGCCGGAATGCCCATTTCCTCGGAAATGCGCTTTGCGGTAAGGCAGGAGTCAGGCAGACTGTTGAGCAGAAAATATGTATTCTCGGGGAACGCCTTGGGAGTCTCGCCCTCGGGGCCGACATTCATGAGGTAGTCTACAACGCGCTTTGGCAGGCGATCCTCCACTCCGTAGTCGTGAATCGCCTGACGCGCCTCCTCGAGGGTTGTCTGATCAGGTCCCATCGGGGTCCCCTTGTAATCAAGGTACGGCTCACCTATATCGCCGGTGGCGGGAGTTCCGACAGCATCGGAAATGCCGAAGCCTATGAGCTCGGCGCCGTGCTCGCGGATGCGCTTTGCCAGCATGCCGCCGTTCATGGCGGAGATGTGGCGGCGGATGGCATTTATCTCATAGATACCTGCGCCGGACTTGAGCATGACATCGGTTGTGTCGATCTCGTCCTGAAGCGTGATGCCTTCAATGGGGCAGCTCATGAGAGCGGAGGAGCCGCCGCTTATGACGACGATGAAAAGATCGTCCTCGTTGGAGCCGTCAACAAGCTTTATGATCTCCTGACAGGCGCGCAGCCCCTCTTCATTGGGCAATGGGTGACCGCCGACATAAACATCGGTCTTGTGGAACACATCAGTCTCTTCTTTGATTTTGACGATTGCTATGCCCCTTGTCAAATACTCTCCGAGTATCTCATCTATAGCCATTGCCATATGGTTGCATGCCTTGCCGGCGCCGAGCAGATAGACATTGCGCTTCTTGCTCAGATCCCAGCGGCGCGAGCCGATGCACAGAACGCTGCCCTCCATATGGGCAATGCTCTTTATGCGCTCATAGGCATCAAGGTGCTGAAGAGTCTTTTCGGTTATATCAAGCACTATCTTTCTGCCCTCAACATCGCCGTGCGAGAGCAGCGCTTCACGATTCTTGATCTTGATCTGCATATAATCATTCCTCCAACGGATATTTTTATGCGGAAATTGTCGGCGATATATCGCCTTGTTGTTTTTACTATAATGTCAATTTGTCGTAAAGTCAAACAAAGCATGATATTTTGCGCTTTTTGGTTAACACAGTTATATTTTTATAAGAAAACTATTTGACTGACCACCCAACATTGTAAAAAGAGTATAGTTTTTTGCTGAATATTGCGCTGTTTTGCACGATTTTGACGGTATTATTCTGTACAAAAAATATTGAATATTATCTCAAAACGGATACATTTTGCCTATACTGTATAGCCTTGCTGCAAAAAAGTGCCGGAGCATCTGAATATTCAGACGCTCCGGCGTTTATCCGGACCTTATTTATGAAACGAAGCTGCCGCACAGCTTATCGCTTACTGCCTTGACGGCAAGCATTGAATTGTTCCAGTTATTTTTCATCGCAAGCTCCGCGCCGAACGGGTCTTTAAGGCGCAGACTGCTTATTATCACTTCGTGGTCACGATAAGACGAGTCCTGCGTGCCGTCTCGGAAAAACAGGTAATCCAGACGCGCTATATGCACCCACAGCGTCGAACAAAACTCATCTACATGCTCGTTTCCCGCAATGTCTATTATCTTCTGGTGGAAATTCCTATCCGCGGCGAGCAGTCCCTCGGTGTCGCTCCCGACCTCTATCTTGCGGCGGAACTCATCGTTAAGGCTTTCAAGCTCATCTATATCCTCGGCAGTTGCACGCTCGACTGCAAGACGCACGGCAAGGCACTGGAGGGTCTGCATGGGAAGATAATAGCTCTCTATATCATCCGTATCGAGCTCGGCGACTACTGTAGCGCGCCCGGGATAGGTGCATATGAGCTTCTGCTGCTCAAGAATTTTAAGCACCTCACGCACCGGTGTGCGGCTGACATTGAAATATTCGGCGATCTCGGTATCGAATATTTTCTCGCCCGGCTTCATCTGCATTACCGTTATCCAATCTCTGATTGTTTGGAGTATTTCATTTTTTGTGCATATCTTTCCTTCCGGATATGGATGATTAGGCAGCGGCATTTTTTGCCCTCCACAACTTTTCTTTATCTTTTCTTAATATCATAGCATACGCATTCAAGTGAGTCAAATCGCTTTTAATTTTGAGTATTGCAATACTTTGCACTATAATGTAGAATATGTATTGGAAAGTATTATTTAGAACATTTTAAGGAGATCGGACGATGCTGTTTACTTCCAAGGTAAGCTCTGTCTATGATGAGCTGACCCATTCGCAGAGAGTTGTGGCTAACTATGTTGAGGAAAACTACGAGGAGATCGCTTTTTCGACTCTTGAGGAGCTTGCCTCCCGCATCGGTGTAAGCACGACCACGGTCATACGCTTTGCGCGGGCGCTGGATTATTCGGGCTTTTCCGAAATGCAAGACAGCATCAAAAAGGAGATACAGACCAAGGGCTCGCTGCCGGACAGGCTTGAGCGCGCCGCGGCGGTCTCCGGCAACGATCTTCTGAACGAGGCGTTTTCGACGGATGTCAAAAACATTCAGGAGACCCTCTCCGGACTGCACCCCGACGATCTGAGCCGCGCCATTGAGCTCATAAGCGGCGCGAAGAATATATATGTTCTCGGAATGCGAAGCAGTTTTTCGCTTGCGCACTACATGGTCTCTCGATTGGGCGAGATAAAGCGCAATGTTCACTTTATCCAGACGACCGGTCTTATATACCCCGAGGAGATAGTTAGCGCGGACGAGGGCGATGTCTGCATCGCCTACATTTTCCCCCGTTACTCCAAGATCGGTATCAACATTCTCGCGTGGATGCGCAGCCGCGGGATAAAGGTTATTCTATTCACCTCAAGCAACGATCTGCCGGTGCGCAGCTACGGCGATGTTTGCTTCAACTGCGCCATAAAGAGCGTTTCGTGCAAAAACTCGCTCACGGCACCCATGTGTCTTACAAATTACCTTGTTGCGGAGCTGGCTCTGCAAAACTACGAAGAGGCGCACGAGGTCCTCTCCCGAACGGAAGAGATACTCAGCACCGGTTTTTATCTTGGGATATAGTTCTGAGCCGCGCAGCTCATTTAATTAAGAAAAGAGCAGGTCTTACGACTTGCTCTTTTTCGCTTTTGCGGCATTCTTTTTATCCGCTATGAACTCGGCGCTTATAAAGGCGGTTATGGGCACCGACAGGATAACGCCGATGCTGCTTGCTATGCCGCTTATGACCTCGATTGCCATATACGCGGAGCTGAAAAGCTGATAGGGCTGAAGTCCGATGGAATACAGATAGATAACGACGACAAAGCTGCTGCCTATAAACGCGAGGATGAGCGTGTTCGTCATCGTGCCGACCATGTCGCGCCCGATGTTCATACCGGAGCGGAACAGCTCCCTTGCGCCGAGCTTGGGCTCGACCTCGTGTATCTCCGACAGCGCCGAGGCGATACTCATGGCAACGTCCATCACGGCGCCCAAGGCGCTTATTATAATTCCGCCGACGAGAAGATATTTAAGCCCTATCGGCGTTCCCGTCTGCCGAAGCTGCAAAAGCGGCTCGACATCGGCGGCGCGCAGGCCGTCTATCCTCGCAAGCGACTGTGCCGCGACGCCGAAGAGCATGGCGATGGCAACGCCGCAGATAGTTGCGATACAGGCGCAGATTATCTTTTTGCTCACGCCGCCGAGAATGACAAACGACACTATGGCAACGAACGCGCACACAAGGAACACTGCCAGCAGCGTAGGCGCGCCCTTCATGAGCATGGGAATGAGCAGCCAAAACAGGCACACGACGGTTATCGCAAGTCCGACCAGCGATTTTGCGCCGGTCTTGCCGCCGACGAGCACCGTTGCCGCAACGAACAGCAAAACTATGATGACGAGCGCGGCTATCCTGTTATACTCAAAAACGGTCGCGCGGTGAGAGCCGTCGGCATAGGTCGAGATTATCAGAACAACGCTGTCGCCCTCGTGCACCGCGCCGCCGAAAAGCGGAGCCGCGTAATTGGAGACCTGAAGCGTTTCGCCCTTATACTGCCCCGACTTCACCTCGACAAGCAGCGCCTGTTCTCCGCGCAGCGCGCCGTCTGCGTTTTCGTCGGGCTCGGTGTTATCCGCGAGCACCTGCATAACCGTGCCCTTTTCATACTCGGCATACTCGCTTGCCTGCTGCGTGTCATTCTCGGGCGCCGCCCAGATTCGCGCCGCAATGAAGATAACAGCAGCCAGAGCGAGGATAATAATTGACCATTTATTTTTTGCAATGTAATTTTTCATTTTCGGCTCGCTTCCGTAGTTATTTGTTTCAGAATAGCAATTTACTTCCGTTTTGTCAAGAAACACAAAAAGCGCCGCAGAAAAAAGTCAAATGTGCACAAAACGCGGTGCGATTGGTGAAAATACATCAATATGTGCTGGCTAATTTTCATTATATATGTTAATATAAACTCAGCTAATTTTAGCAAATAATAAGGAGGTAATGAACACATGAGAACAACAAAGCTCAACAGAGTCCTGTCACTGCTTCTGGTGCTGGTCATGATAATGACCCTGCTCCCGACCGCAGCATTTGCAGCAGACGCGGACACTGTTAGCGCAAAGCTTGTAACCGACGCAAGTCAGCTTGCCGTCGGCGACAAGATCCTGATTGCCGCAAAGGATTTCGGCTACGTAATCAGCACCAATCAGAAAACGAACAACCGTGCGACCGCCGACGCCGTTAAATCCGGCAGCAGCATAACGGCAGGCACAGGTGCGCAGGTCATCACGCTTGAGGCCGGCATGACCGAGGGCACTTTTGCCTTCAATGTCGGTGACGGTTATCTCTATGCCGCAAGCAGTAGCAAAAATCACTTAAAGACTTCCGCAAACAAGAGTGATAACGCTTCTTGGAAAGTTGCCATCTCCGAAGATGGGACTGCATCAATCATTGCACAGGGTGCTGAAACGAGAAATGTAATGCAGTATAACTCCGGCAGCACTCTTTTTGCTTGTTATGCTACAGCAAGCCAGTCAGCACTTAGCATTTACAAAATAGCAGACGATCCCTATGCGGACATAGACAAGAAGTATTCCGTCTACGAGAAGGTCGATTCCGTCTCCGCAGGCGATACCGTTGTTATTTATAACGCGGGCAACGGCATGGCCGTGACCTCCGAAGTTCTTAACAACTACTATCTTACTCCGCTGGCTATCACCCCGCACGAAAAGCTCGGTGTGCTTGCATCCGACAACAGCACTATCGCATGGACCGTAAGCGTTGACGATAACGGGCTTTACACCTTCAAGCAGGGCGATACGGCTCTTCAGATGGGCACAAACAACGGAAAATTTAACCTTTCCGGCGCAGGCACTGCCACCGATAAGTGGCATGTTGATGCAAGCGGCGTCACCGACGGCGTATATTATATGTACGGCGACGGCATGACGGGACAATTCGGCAATGTTTACATTGAGTATTTCCTTTTCAACAAAAAAGACACGGAAGGCAATGTTACATCCTCTACTCCCGAGTTTACCGCATATTGCACCAGCACCGACAGGCTGAACGAAAAAGCCTTCGGCATGACCTTCTACAAGCTCGTGCGTGAGGGTGTTTCCGACGCGCCCGAGGATAACGGTCTGCCCGCGGTCGGCAGCAAGGTCGTTATCTACAACCAGAACGCTAAGGGCTCTCTTGCCGTTCAGAACGACGCATACTGCGCAAAGAACGCTCCCACGACCGTTAAGGACGGCGTTGCGACTCCGTCTAACGGCGCAGTCGTGTTTGAGGTGCAGAAAAACGGCGAATACTACCGCTTCTACAACGAGACCTACGGCTATCTCTGCTCCAACGGCACCGGCAAAAACGCCTTCTATTCCAAGGACTTTACCGGCACGGTAAATGACGTTGAGATAAAGGCAGAGGACGCCGACTGGCTCGTGCGCACCTGCTCGGGCGGCGTTGGCGGCTATGAGATGGAAAGCCGCAGCGCAAAATTCAGCGGTCACAGCCAGTGGCTCGAGTATTTCTCCGACTGCTACCAGACCTACAGCATGTACAGCAAGACCGGTGATCTTGACTACACCATCTATTCGTTCTACTTCTACCCCGTTGCACAGGACGTCAAGCTCACCGGCGGCGTTGTCATTAAGCCCGTCATTGAGTTCCCCGAAAGCGTTCCCGCGGCATATCTGGGCGACGATTACGAGATAACCGTTCCGTTCTGCTCCATCCTCGGCATCGACAATCCGTGGACGGAATACAGCATCCGCGACGCGAAGGGCAATCTCATAGGCGATATTATGGGCTCTACCGATGTTGAAGTTCTCGGAGACTACACCACCGGCGACGGCACCGTGCACTTCACCATTTGGGACAACGACATTGAAGCGGCTGCAAAGGTTGGCAATACCTTTACCTTCACCGCCGCATTCAAGGATACCGCAGGCAACGAGGCAAGAGCCTCCATAACCGTTGAGATAAAGGACGAGCCCGTTATTTCCAACCTCACTCCCGCACAGGGCAGCGAGACTCTTGACAACAAGACCCCAACCATAAGCGCCGACATCGCAAACGCAGGCGATAAGCCCACTGTTGAGATGACCGTAAACGGCGAAAAGGTCAACGCCGTATACGAAAACGGCAAGATCAGCTATACTCCCGCCGCGGCAATGGACGACGGCAAGGTCGTAGTTAATGTTAAGGTCACCCGTGCCGACAATAAGGTCAGCGAAAAGTCATGGAGCTTCACCGTGGGCGAATCGCAGTATCAGCTCTACTTCGGTCAGCTCCACTCCCACACCGGTCAGTACTCCGACGGTGCGGGCACGCTCGACTCCGCACTCAGCTACGTTGCAGGTCTTCCCGACAGCGCAAATGTTGACTTTGTGGCCTTTACCGATCACTCCAACTATTTTGACGAGAAGGGCAGCGCCAACCCAGAGGAAGCTCTGTACGACATGAGCAAGGCAACCGTCAAGAGTCAGGAGCTGTGGAAGTCCTACAAGGGCTCCGTTGCGCAGTTTAACGCAACTCACAGCGGCAAGCTCGTCGCTCTCGCGGGCTTCGAGATGACCTGGTCCGGCGGTCCGGGACATATCAACACCTTTAACACCCCCGGTATCGTTTCCAGAAACAACTCCACACTTAATAACAAGACCAGCGACGCCGGCATGAAGGCATACTACTCCCTGCTCTCTCAGGCCGAGGGCAACGGCTCCGTCAGCCAGTTTAACCACCCCGGCAAGACCTTCGGCAACTTCTCCGACTTCTCCTACTGGAACGCTGTCGCTGACAGCCGCATATTCCTCGTTGAGGTCGGCAACGGCGAGGGGCAGATAGGCGCAGGCGGCTACTACCCCAGCTACGAGCAGTACATTATGGCGCTCGACAAGGGCTGGCACGTCGCGCCCACCAACAACCAGGATAACCACAAGGGCAAGTGGGGCAACGCAAACGACGCGCGCGACGTTATCCTCACCGATAACTTCACCGAGGAGGGCGTCTATCAGGCTCTGCGCGATATGCGCGTTTACTCCACCGAGGACAAGAACCTCGAGATTAACTACACTGTTAACGATCTCCCCCTCGGCAGCACCATCGCCGAGGTACCCGAAAAGCTGAACATAAACGTCAGCGTTCACGATCCCGACGCGTCCGATACCATCAGCAAGGTCGAGGTCGTCGTTAACTCCGGCAAGACCATCCACACCTGGAGCGACGCAGCGGAGCTTGCTAAGGGCGAGCTGTCGGTTGAGCTCAAGCCCGACTACTCCTACTACTTCATCCGCGTAACTCAAGCAGACGGCGATCTCGCAGTAACCGCTCCCGTTTGGGTCGGCGAAAGCCTCAAGCTCGGCATATCCTCCGTCGAGTCCGGCACCGCTACCCCCGTTACCGGCGAGGAGCTGACTCTGACCACCACGCTGTTTAACAGCGAGTCTAAGCCAGCAACCATTAAGTCTATCGTCTACTCCACCAACGGCGACAAGGTCCTCTACACCGACGAGAACGCCGGCACTATCGAAGCTTCCCAGAACAAGACCGTCACCTGGAAGTTCACTCCCGAGGTTGCAAAGCTCACGAGCATCAAGGTAACCGTTTATCTTGAGCTTAACGGCAAGGACTACAACTTCAGCAAGGAGATCGAGCTGGACGTCCTCAATGCAAACAATCTCGTTTACGTCGGCATAGACGCCGCGCACTACAACGAGTATGTTGACGGCAACTACAAGGACAGCATGGGCAACTTCTCGAACCTCGCCGCTCAGTACGGCGTTCGCGCAGTTATGCTCAAGACCTCCGATGAGCTCGTAGCAGCCTGCTCCAACCCCAAGTATAAGGCGCTCATCCTCACCGCACCCACCCGCCGCAACGGTACAGTTCTCAAGGACCCATATGCTTGCTATGCCGATAACGAGATAGCGGCTATTGCGGAGTTTAACGCAAACGGCGGCACGGTCGTGGTTTCCGGCTGGTCCGACCAGTACGAAAAGTACGGCACGCTCCCCAATGGCGAGCATATGTCCGATCAGCAGAACAAGCTCCTCAGGGCGCTCGGCTCAAGCCTGAGAATAGGCGACGATACCGCATTTGACGATGTAAACGGTGCATCGAGCGACACCAGCTACGGCAATTGGCGTCTGTATCCGTCCAACTATAACATGGACAACATGCTGCTCAAGGGCGTTGAGTTTGATGCCGAGCATCCGAACGACAACAAGTACACCCAGCTGTTCAGCCAGTACGGCGGCGCTACTGTGTATGCCGTTGACAGCAGCGAGAACCCGACTGCCACGCTTCCGGGCACCGTCTCCCCCGCCGTCTACTCGTTCAGCACCACCGTTTCCAAGGACATGGATAACGACGGCCGCGGCGGTACGAGCTACAAATACGCAATGGCAAACGGCGATAGCGCGGTCATGCTCCTCGCTACAGAGCAGCTTCCAGGCAAGGGTCTCGTGGTAGTTTCCGGCGCAGCATTCATGTCGAACTTCGAGGTTCAGGCAAAGGCCGGCGATACCGACAGCGGCGCTGAGAAGAACTACTCCAACTACACCATCTGCGAAAATCTCGCAACCTATATCAATCCCATCAAGGTCACCCCGATAGCCGACGTTCAGGCCGAAAAGGAAGAGGGCGTTCGCTACACCATCGAGGGCGTCGTCACCTCCAACGCCTCCGGTTACGATAAGGACACCGCATTCTTCGACTGCATCTACGTTCAGGACGAGACCGCCGGCATCAACGCATTCCCCGTTGCCGGAGAATTCAAGATCGGCGACAAGGTGCGCATCACCGGCACCACGAGCTCCTATCAGGGTGAGAGACAGATCGCAGTCAAGTCATGCGACAAGATAGGCGAGGCAACTCCCGTTGCGCCGAAGAACGTCACCGCAAAGATGATCAATGACGGCAGCGTTCTTGGCTCGCTCATCAAGATAAGCGGCACCGTGACCAGAATCGAAAATTCCGAGGGACTTGTCCAGACCATCATGGTCAAGGACGTAAACGGCGATGTCTGCCGCCTGTTCATTGACGGCTACATTACCAAGGACAAGACCATAAGCGGTCTTTCCGTCGGCTGCACCGTCACTGCGGTCGGTCTCGCCTCCTACGACGACTCCTTTGCACTTGACGGCAGCAAGGTCGCACCGCGCGTCCGCATCCGCGACAGATCCGACATCGTTTGCACCGAAGGCAAGCCCATGCCGTTTACCGACGTTGACAGCGGCGCATGGTACTATAACCATGTTAAGTACGCATGGAATAACGGTCTCATGAATGGCATGACCGCCGACACCTTCGCACCCGATGCAACGATGACCCGTGAGATGTTTGCGACCGTCATCTACCGCATGGCAGGCACTCCCTCCGTTGAGGGCATGACGATGCCGTTTACCGATGTTCCCACCACGAGCTATGCGTACAACGCCATCCTTTGGGCTTACAACAACGGCGTAGTCAAAGGAACTTCCGATACGACCTTCGCGCCCGGCGACAGCATCACCCGTGCGCAGACCGTAACGATGCTCTACCGTTATGCAAAGTCCCCCGCCGTTACCGGCACGCTGAGCTTTACCGATGCGGCAAGCATTGCCTCCTGGGCATATGACGCAGTGCTGTGGGCAAGCCAGAACAAGATAGTCAACGGTTATCCGACCGGCAGCTTCGGTCCTGACGACACCACTACCCGCGGACAGATGGCAAAGATACTCCAGGGCTTCTGCGAACTCCAGAAATAAACACACCACAAAAGCAAAAAAACAAGGCTCAAATGAGCCTTGTTTTTTTGCTGTAAAAATTACCGTCGATTGACAAGAGCTTTAACGCGGCATGAGCGTATTTGTGCCCATTAAAACCGTGTATGCCCTTGTCATTCGACGGTGATGGTGATATAGATATAAAAAAATCCATCAGCTTAAAAGCTGATGGATAATGGAGCGGGCAACGAGACTCGAACTCGCTACCTCCACCTTGGCAAGGTGGCGCTCTACCGGATGAGCTATGCCCGCACACGGAACGAGATAAATAATACCACAAATTCTGAATTTGTCAAGTACAAATTATCTCATTCCACGACATTATTTATTGTCGCTGAGATCTCCGAAGCCCTTTCCGAACACATTCTTTGCATCGGTCACTATGAAAAAGGCGTTTTCGTCGATATTTCTTATCATTTTTCTGATCTCGGCTATCTGCGTGCGCTTTACAACGCACAGGAGCACCTGCTTATTCTGGTGCGAATATGCGCCCTCGCCCTCAAGGATGGTTACTCCGCGGTGGAGGCGGTCGGTTATATCGCTCACGAGCTGCTCGCTTTTTTCGCTTATGATGTAGCAAACGCTCGAGTTATCAATGCCGTACAGCACGAGGTCAACGACCTTGGACACGACGAACATTGCGATAACGGCATACATTGCGGCCTCGACCTTTTTAAATATCGCGGCAAACGCAAGTATTATTACGGCGTCGGTGAGCAGAATTACCGTTCCGAAGTTGAGGTAAGGAAACCGCAGACGAACAAATTTTGCGATTATATCCGTTCCGCCGGTAGTCGCTCCGGCATAGTAAATGATGCCGAGTCCGAGCCCCTTGACAGCGCCGCCGATGATGCACGCAAGCAGCATATCGCTTGTCGGCGAATAGCTTATGAGTGCAAACAGATCGACAAACACGGACGAAAGCAGCATACCGACAAGGGATGCTATGATAAACTTCGTTCCGAAGTGCTTCCACGCGATTATGAACAGCGGTATGTTGAGAACGATGGTCATAACACCGACGGGAAGCTGCGTCAGGTAGTTGATTATCATTGCGATACCGCTGACGCCGCCGACGATTATTGAGTTGGGATACAGGAAAAACTGAAACCCCGCCGCGAACAGTACGCTTCCGAGAATTATAAGTCCGTACTGAAGAATATATTCACTTGTTTTTGTCGCTTTCATAACGCCCTCCTTTAGTCATCTATGAGTGACATCTGAGTCTCTCCCCTGTCGTCTTCCTTGAGCAGCGCGCCGGCTGCGGGCAGGCTGCGGACCCTGTAGCGGGAAACATTCTTTATAACGGTCTCGGAAAGCGGAGCCGCCGACACGAGCTTGCTGTTTTTCTTGAGACTCATAACGGCAACGCCCTGCGTTGTCCTGCTGGTTTTGAGCTGGAGCAGCGTTGTGTTGAACACCATTGCCCTGCCGTCGCTTGCAAATGCCGCCATGTCGATCTCCTCGGAGATCATATACACCGCGGCAAGCGGGCTTTTGTCGCTGTACGCGTTAATCAGCTTTTTGCGGTTGGTTTTCGTCTCATAGCTTTCAAGGTCAAGACGTGCGACCTTGCCGTTTTCGAAGAACAGCAGCAGATTTTTTCGGTAGTCGCCCGGGCAGATGATCTCAAGCACTCTCTCGCCGTCGTCCATGCTCAGCTTCGTGGGCAGGTAGGCTCCGAGAGCGGACGCCTTCGTGTCGTCAAAGTCGGAAAGGCGCGTTTTGTAGACCTGCTGACGGTCGGTGAATACCAGAAGCTCTGTGCGGTTAGTCGCTTCAAAGCTCATCTTCAGCGCGTCGCCGTCCTTGAACTTCTGCTCGCTGCTCATGCGCAGAGACTGCGGCGTTATCTTCTTTAAATATCCCTCGTTGGACAGGAAAACGCTCACCGGGTAATCCTCTACGGTGTCCTCCTCGGTGTATTCCTCGATTTCACTCGCGTAGACAATGCCTGTTTTTCTCGGTGCGGGGTACTTTTTTATGATGGCCTTAAGCTCCGAGATTATTATGCTCTTTATTTTTCTGCGGCTCTTGAGAGTCTCCTCAAGCTCGGCTATTGTCCGCTCAAGCTCGTCAATTTCCGCGGTGCGCTTGAGGATATATTCCCTGTTTATATTGCGCAGCTTTATCTCCGCGACATATTCGGCCTGTATCTTATCGATGCCGAAGCCCATCATGAGGTTCGGCACGACTTCGCTTTCAAGCTCGGTATTGCGGATGATGGAAATTGCCTTGTCGATATCGAGCAGGATCATCGCAAGACCTTTGAGCAGATGCAGCTTGTCCTTTTTCCTGCTCAGATCGAAGTATACCCTGCGCTTTACGCATTCTATGCGCCATGCCGTCCACTCGCCGAGTATCTCCCTCACGCCCATGACTCTGGGATTTCCCGCAACGAGGATGTTAAAGTTGCACGGGAAGCTGTCCATGAGCGGAGTCAGCTTAAACAGCTTCTGCATCAGCTTTTCGGGGTCGGTGCCGCGCTTGAGATCGACTGCGAGCTTCAAGCCGCTGAGGTCGGTTTCATCGCGCATGTCGTTTATTTCTTTTATCTTCCCCGCCTTTATAAGCTCGGCTACCTTATCGACTATAGCCTCCGAGGTCGTCGTATACGGTATCTCATATATCTCAATGATATTTTCCTTGGGCAGGTGTCTCCAGCGAGAGCGCACCTTGAAGCTGCCTCTGCCGGTGTTATATATATTCTCCATCTCGGCGCGGTCATACACGATCTCGCCGCCGGTGGAAAAATCGGGAGCCGGCATGGACATGAATATGTCGCACTCAGGGTCCTGCAGGTATTCGATTGTAGCCCGGCAAACCTCCTCAAGGTTAAAGCCGCATATCTGGCTTGCCATGCCGACGGCTATACCGGTGTTGCTCGAAACGAGTACATTCGGAAACGCCGTGGGCAAAAGCGCAGGCTCCTTCATGCTGCCGTCATAGTTATCGTTAAACTCGACCGTATCCTTATCTATATCACCGAATATATCAGCGCATATGGGTGCAAGCTTTGCCTCCGTATAACGCGAAGCAGCGTAGGACATATCGCGCGAATACACCTTGCCGAAGTTGCCCTTTGAGTCGACAAACGGGGTCAGCAGCGCGTCATAGCCCTTTGAAAGGCGCACCATCGTGTCATATATGGCGGCATCGCCGTGCGGGTTTAAGCGCATCGTCTGACCAACGATGTTGGCGCTTTTTGTGCGCGCACCGGTCAGAAGTCCCATTTTGTACATCGTATACAGGAGCTTGCGGTGCGAGGGCTTAAAGCCGTCTATCTCCGGTATGGCTCGGGATATGATAACGCTCATGGCGTATGGCATATAGTTCTGCTCAAGTGTCTCGGTTATCGGCTGCTCCAGCACCTCGGCTCTGAGTCCTACGACATTTGGGTTATTGAATTGTTTTTTCTCGTTAGACTGTTTCTTAGCCATAAGCTATCCTTTCAGCGCCTTTTTCCCTTGGATTTTTCACCGGTTATGAGGTTTCTTTTGCAGTTGGGGCAATTGACTGCCTTGAACAATCCAAGATATATGCGCTTGCCGCAGTTAGGGCACTTGCAGAAAAGCCCTATCACGATAAACGCCAGAACGAAAAACACAGCGGAAAGCATTCCGAATACCGACGCCATCTGCGCGCTGCTGTCATTCGCGATAATGCTCGCCAGACACGAGACTATGCACATTCCGAGCAGCAGCTTTACGAGATTGCGAGCCTTGTCAAATTTCATATTCTCACCTCTTATGATATATCAGCCATGTCAAGATACAGGTATCCGTTTTCGGCAATGTGATTTTTTCTTCCGGCAAGATCGTCGCCCAGCAGCAGATCAAACATCTGCGCCATGTGCTCCGCATCCTCCGGCATGACCTTTATGAGCCTGCGGGTCTCCGGATTCATGGTGGTCATCCACATCATATCCGGATCGTTCTCGCCGAGACCCTTGCTGCGGTTTATTGTGGCTTTAGCGCCGTTTAAGGACGAAACTATCTCGCCCTTTTCCCTGTCGGAATATGCGAAATAGGTCTTGCCCTTGCTCTCTATCTCATACAGCGGCGATTCTGCGATGTAGACATACCCCTCGCGTATGAGCGTGGGTACGAGACGGTATATCATGGTCAGGATAAGTGTTCTTATCTGGAATCCGTCGACATCGGCATCGGTGCAGATAATGACCTTGTTCCAGCGCAGATTGTTTATGTCGAATGCATTCAGGTCCTTCTGTCCCTTAACCTGTACCTCTACGCCGCAGCCGAGGACTTTCAGCAGATCGGTTATTACATCGCTTTTGAATATTCTCACATAGTCGGCTTTCAGGCAGTTGAGTATCTTGCCTCGCACCGGCATTATGCCCTGAAAATCAGCGTCGCGCGAAAGCTTACAGGCGCCGAGAGCGGAGTCGCCCTCGACAATATATATCTCGCGCTTTTCCGGATCGCGGCTGCGGCAGTCAACAAACTTCTGCACGCGATTTGCTATGTCAATGCTGCCGGAGAGCTTTTTCTTCATACCCTGACGGGTCTTCTCCGCCGCCTCGCGGCTGCGCTTATTGACGAGCACCTGCTCGGCTATCCTATCGGCTTCGGGTTTATTCTCAATGAAGTATATCTCGAGCTTTTCCTTGAAAAAGTCGGTCATCGCCTCCTGAATGAAGCGGTTCGTTATCGCCTTTTTCGTCTGGTTCTCATATGAGGTCTGCGTCGAGAAGCAGTTTGTCACGAGCACAAGGCAGTCGGCGACATCCTGGAAGTTAATTTTGCTCTCGTTTTTTTGATATTTTCCTATCTTCTTTATGTAGGCATCTATCGCATACACGAATGCGCTCCTCGCCGCCTTTTCCGGTGCACCGCCGTATTCGAGCCACGATGAGTTGTGATAATACTCTATCGCCTTGACCTTATTGGAAAAGCAAAACGCTGCCGACAGCTTGACCTTGTACTCGGGCTTATCGTCGCGGTCTCTGCCGCGGCGCTCGGCGCTGATGAAATACGGCGCCGTGAGCGGCTTATCGTGAGCTATCTCGTTAACATAGTCGAGTATACCGTTTTGATAGACATATTCGGTCACATCGAATTTGTTTCCGTTCTGATTGCGAAACCTGAATGTTACGCCGGCATTTACCACCGCCTGCCTGTGCAGGACATCCTTGAAAAACTCCTCGGGAATGTCAATATCGGTGAAAACCTCAAGATCTGGACGCCAACGGATGGTAGTTCCGGTTTTTTTGCGGTCAGCGGGACTTACTGTGAGCTCCTGACCTTTTTTGCCGACCACCTTGCCCTTTTTAAAGTGCAGCTCGTACTTATTGCCGTCGCGCCAGACGGTTACATCCATATACTCCGACGCATACTGCGTAGCACATGAGCCGAGACCGTTTAGACCGAGCGAATACTCGTAGTTCTCGCCCTCGTTGTTCATATATTTTCCGCCTGCGTACAGCTCACAGAAGACGAGCTCCCAGTTATAGCGCTTTTCATTGGCGTTCCAGTCCACGGGGCAGCCGCGTCCGAAGTCCTCTACCTCTATAGATTTATCGGCAAAGCGCGTTAGGGTTATCACATTGCCGTGACCCTCGCGGGCTTCGTCTATTGAATTTGACAGTATCTCAAAAACAGCGTGCTGGCATCCGTCGAGCCCATCCGAGCCGAAGATGACTCCGGGGCGTTTTCTGACTCTGTCGGCTCCCTTTAGCTGCGATATGCTGTCGTTACCGTATCCTGCGGTGGTATTACTCATTTCGTATTTCCTCTCAAATACAACATCTTGCGTAAAATTGCACACATTTTCAGATTATATAGTATATAACAAATATTCCGCATTTTCAAGCGATTTTGAAGTCAAATGTGTGGCATTGCTACTAAAGGACACGATTTATTTCTTTATGATCTCACTATGCAGTATTATTGCTGAAAAGCAAAGCAAAACGGGGACAGACTATCGTCTGTCCCCGCCGTCGGATGAGGTGCCTTTCGGCTTTATCCGGCTCGACGAAATTTCATGATGCATTCTTATCGCCGGAGCAATAAGGCTTGGCATCCCATCCGACCTGTCTTTTGAGACTTTTTTATATCGGACTGTTTCGTCTGGTTATATTATATGCTCAAGCGCCGATTTAACTCATGGTAATATATCTCATTTTTTGTTTAAAACAATGTTTAAGAGAATATAATATAATTCAGGCAAAGGAGTGTTTACAATGACGAGAAAAGAAGCTAAAATGTTAAAAAAAGAGTACGAGCGAAGGTTTGCCGAGATGGCGGATATGCGCTCGCAGCTCAGGTGCGCATATGCGGCATTTGACAATACTACAGATTGTGATATGATGGATGCGTGCATATACGAGATAAATGCGCTGAGATCGCGGTACAACAGTGCCGTTGTTAACATCAAAAACCTTATTCAATAGGAGGATATATGGACGCGTTACATACCGTGATCACCGTCGTTGTTGCAGTTTTGCTCTTATGGCTGGTAATCAAACTCTTTGCAACACCTATAAAATGGGCTCTCAAGCTTCTGCTTAACGCCCTGCTCGGCTTCGTTATGCTGTTTATCTTCAACTTTCTCGGCGGCTTTATCGGTCTCAGCATAACCGTCGGCTGGATAAGCGCCATCGTTGCCGGACTGCTCGGCATACCGGGTATTATTCTTCTGCTGCTTATTGAAAACTTCTTTATCTGAGGTACGCATGAAAAAGCTTATAAACAGAATAAAGCGCTATCTTTTTCCTAACCGGACCCAGCTTTTCTGGAGATACAGGCGCAGGATACTTTATCCCAACCGCATTCAAAAGCTGTTTAAATCGTGGTATCGCTCAAGAATGCGGAAATTGCAGGATAATCTCAACTCCAGCATACCCATGACCACGCGGGTAAAGCCGTTTGAAACTCCGCACGGGCTCTGCGGCATATTTATATCCTACGGTGCGAGGATCGGCAAGGGCTGTACGATATTCCATCAGGTCACGATCGGTTCAAATACCTTGCTCGGCAGCAAAAACTGCGGCTCGCCGACCATAGGTGAACGGGTATACATAGGCGCGGGAGCCAAAATAATAGGTGGTATAACGATAGGCAACGATGTGCGCATCGGCGCAAACTGCATCGTTACCGAGGATGTTCCCGCAAACAGCACCGTTGTCATGGCAAAGCCCCGCATTATCACATATGCGGAGCCCCGTGATAACAGGTTCCTTACATGGGATGAATACGCGGCTTTAACAAAATAATAAAACGGACTGCGATGCAGTCCGTTTTTTACTATTTTAGCAGCTTCAGCGCTTCGGAGATCTCCTCAAGCTTCATGCTGTGCGATGCCTTTACCAAAACGGCGTCGCCTTTCTCGATGAGCTTCGGCAGCTCCTGTATAAGCTCGGCATTGCTCTGAAAATGCAGTGCGCTTATGTCCTCCGCCGCACGGCAGGTGTTCTTCGACAGCTCGCCCACGCACAGCATGAGCGAAACTCCGCGTTCTGCCGCATAGCGCCCGATGTCCGCATGCAGGCGCGCTTTATCCTCGCCCATTTCAAGCATATCGCCGAATATGCACACCTTTCGCCCGTGAAGGCGCGTCAGCGAATCCACGGCGCACTTAACGGAGTCGGGATTGGCGTTATAGCAATCGTCAACAAGCGTTATAAAGCCGGTATCGGTCACATTTGCGCGTCTGCCGACGGTTTGATAGGATGCAATGCCGTTTGCTATATGCTCATCGCTGAGCCCGAACTTGAGTCCCACGGCTGCGCCCTCGAGCGCAGCATAGACCATATGCTGCCCATAAAACGGGATATGGACTCTTATTCTGCGCTCTGCCGAGACTATGTCGCAGTCTACGCCGCCGATGCCGTCTGGCGTTATATTCTCCGCCTTAACATCGGCGTTATCGCAAAGCCCGTACAGCACCTTATTCTGCCTGCAATCGCAGGTGCTCAAAAGATCATCATCGGCATTCAAGAAAACTGTGGCATCGTCCCGCATATACTCGAGCATCTCGGTTTTTGCCTTAAAAACGCCCGTGCGGTCGTGCAGCGCGTCAAGGTGCGCATGACCTATGAGAGTGTACACCGCTGCGGTGGGGCGAACCATCCTTGCAAGACGGCTCATCTCGCCGAAGCCGGATATGCCCATCTCAATTACAGCGATCTCGTGCTCGGGCTCTATGCGGAATATCGTAAGCGGTACTCCCAGCTCGTTATTGAAGTTTTTGTCCGTTTTCAGAACATTGTACTTTTGCGAAAGCACGGCAGATACCATTTCCTTTGCCGTTGTCTTTCCTACCGAGCCGGTTATTCCGATAACCGGTATGTTGAGCGTTTTCCTGTACTCCTCGGCAAGCTTTGCCATAGCCTTTGCAACATCGCTGACAACTATCTGGCAGCCGTGCGCCTCCGGACATTCATGCCGGACGATGCAGCACGCAGCACCCATCTCAAAGGCTTTTGCGACAAACGAGTGCCCGTCTACGCGCTCGCCTGACAGCGCCGCGAACGCGAAACCTTCCTCGACATTGCGGCTGTCAATTACAACTCCGAGTATCTCCTGCTCGCCGGCACCTCCGACAAGAGTTCCTCCGACAAGCTCAGCTGCCTTTTTTACGCTTATTCCTCTCATTTATACTTCTCCATGGAAAGCTCAATTATTTTTTCGCAGACTTCGCCGAAGTCGAGCCCCTGCTCCCTGCCCATCTGCGGGATAAGGCTCGTAGGAGTCATGCCGGGGAGCGTGTTTGCTTCGAGGCAGTAGAGCTCACCGCTCGCGCTATCCATGAGGAAGTCGGCACGGCAGTATACATCTACCATAAGCGCTGTCTTAACGCGCTCGGCAAGGCGCTGTACCCTGTCGGTATCCTCCGCGCTGATGGGCGCGGGGCATATCTCCTCGGTCAGACCCGCCTGATACTTGTTTTTATAGTCATACCAGCCCTGCTTGGGTATTATCTCAATTACCGGCATGGCTTTGTCGCCCATAACGCCGACAGTGAGCTCTCTGCCCTTTATAAAGCGCTCAACGAGGACATGGTCTTCATACTTAAACGCAAGTTCAAGAGCCGCCGCATACTCGCTTTTATCTTTTACCATGGAGGTCCCTACGCTTGAACCGCCGCTGCACGGCTTCACGACACACGGAAAGCCGACCTCGGCATACTCCCCGCCTTTTTCAAGGACTATGCCCTCGGGGGTGGGAATGCCGCTGTTGCGCAGCATTATTTTAGTTATCTCCTTATTCATTGCAATGGCACTGCCGAGATAGCCGCTGCCGGTGTATTTTATTCCGTGGATGTCCATTGTGGCTTGCAGCTTGCCGTTTTCACCGTCCTCGCCATGCAGTGCAAGAAAACAAATATCCGCCGCTTTGCATATCTCAAGGACATTGCCGCCTATCCTGCTGCCGTTTCCATCGGCAAGCATTTTTTCAATATCGGGCGTTTCCTCCTTGACGGAGTAGGCCATATCCTCCTGCTCGCGCTCAAAAAGCTTGCTCGGGTCGCTGTAGCTTCCTGAATAGCCGTAAAACAGGTCAACGAGAACTACCTTATGCCCTCTCTCCCGCAGCGCACGCGCCACGCAGGTACCGCTGGTGATCGAAACATCTCTTTCGTTTGATAATCCGCCGCAAACAACTGCAATTTTCATTTTTCTTACCTCCAGCAATTTTACCCGCTGATTATACCATAATAGTTTTGTCTGTTCAAATATATATTGAAAAAACATATGCGGATATGGTATAATTCATTTTTGTAATCTAAAGTAAGGGCGTTGTGTTTATGAATTATGTTGTGGTCGATTTAGAGTGGAATCAGGCGATGAGCTCGAAATCCTCCGTTTTTAACAAGCTACCCATAAAATTAAGGGGCGAAATTATAGAGATCGGCGCAGTCAAGCTCACCGAAGACATGACTCCCGCCGAGGAATTTACCATTGATGTAAAGCCCGTGTACTTCAAGCGTATGCACTATAAGGTCAAGAAGCTCACAGGCTTTGACAAGGAGCGTCTTGCTCTCGGACATATGTTCCCCGATGCGTTTGAGCAGTTTCGTCAGTGGTGCGGCGACGATGTCACGTTTATCACCTGGGGCTGCGATGACCGCGGGATAATGGAGCAGAATATCATTATTCATGATCTCGACTGGGACTGGATATCCTCTTGGATAAACCTTCAGCTCATTTACAATATGCAGACAGACGGCGACAAAAATCAGAAGTCGCTTGCGACTGCGATGGAGCATTTTGACATTGAGCAGACACGCGTTGCACACGACGCGCTGGGCGATGCGTACAATACGGCGCTCGTTTGCACGAAGCTTGACATGATCCGCGGACTTGCCCAGTATGACGAGGCTACCCGCGTTCTTGCCACCCGCGCGAGAAAGCATTCGCCCGATGATAACGCGCCCGATGCCCTCGAGCACAGGGTTTTCCCTGACTACATATCCAAGGCCGAGGCATTTGCCGACACGCAGCTTGTCAGTATTCCCTGTCCCAAGTGCGGCGGCGAGCTTTTGCCGCAGCGCTGGATCAATCAGGGCGATCAGCGGTACATGAATCTTCTCTCCTGCCCCGATTGCGGCGATTTCCTCGTTAGGCTCAAGTTCCGCAAGCATGAGGACAACACATGGTCTGCAAACAGGCTCGTTTACGAAGCCGACGACGGCATGATAGACTTCTATCGCAGCAAGGCCGCCCTCTCGCGCAGGCGCGGACGCGGTCACTCCTCGCGCAAAAACAGACCTGCATCAAAGCAATAAAAATTTTCGGCAGCACGCACATGAAGTGAACCCCAAAAGTTAGACAAAATTTAAAATTAAGCAACCTGAACGGTCTGAATCCTGTACTGCACAGGGCTCAGGCCGTTTAGTTTTAATTTGATTCGGCGGTTGTTGTAATTGTGAATAATCCCCGACTTATGCAGTCGGGGATAGTTCATTTTCCGTTATTGAGCATACGGTAGCCGATGCCGATGTGGGTCTGGATATACTGCACGCCGCCAGAGCTTTTTTCGAGCTTACGGCGCAGGGTGGCCATATACACGCGCAGAGAAGAAACATCCGATGCCGTCGGACTGCCCCACACCTCCTTGAGAATGTAGTTATGGGTCAATACCTTGCCGGTATTTTTTGCCAAAAGGCACAGGAGCTTGTACTCGATTGGAGTCAGATGCACCTCGCTGCCAGATACGAAAACGCAGCCGGCGGAATAGTCTATCTTGAGCAGACCGTTTTCGTAGACGCTCGACTCCTCACCCACTCTCGCGCCGTCATTGCGCACGCGGCGCAGCGAAACGCGCAGCCTCGCAAGCAGCTCATCGACGGAAAAGGGCTTCGTGAGATAATCGTCCGCCCCTGCGTCAAGCGCCGATACCTTGTCAAAATCCTCGCTGCGCGCAGACACGACAATTATGGGCATGGCGCTCCATGAGCGAATTTTTTTAATTATCTCCACACCGTCCATGTCGGGCAGTCCGAGATCGAGAAGCACGACGTCGGGCTTGCACGAAACGGCCTCAAGCACCGCCTGAGCTCCGGTTTGCGCACGCTTATACGCATAATCCTGCGTTTCGAGAGTTGCGGCAATGAGGTTTGCGACCGCGTTATCGTCTTCAACTATCAGTATCTGTGGCTTATTCATCCTGCTGTACCTCCGCTTTCGGAAGAGTGAACTTAAAAACCGCACCGTGCGGGATGTTATCCTCGACCGTTATGCTGCCGCCGTGAGCCTGAACGATGCTTTTGCACAGCGCAAGACCGAGACCGAGACCTCGCCGAGCATCGCCGCTGCCCTTGTTGGCGGTGTAAAACATATCGAATATCTTCTCTTTCGCTTCGTCTGCTATGCCGCTGCCGTCATCAGCTACGCTGATCGCGACCTTGTCGCCCTCGGAGTGCGCAGAAAGGGTGATGTGCGAGCCCTCTGGAGTGTATTTAACGGCGTTATTCATGAGGTTAATTATGACCTGAACGATGAGCCTTGCGTCCATGTACGCCAAAAGCAGCTCATCATCGAGGCTTATTTCAAAGCGATGCTTTTTAAGCATACGATCCGCGTGAGAAACGGCTTCGCGGAAAACATCGTCAATTAGCTCCGGCTGAATGTCCGTGAGCTTCTCGCTGCCCTCTATGCGCGTTATGGACAGGAGATTTTCAACGAGGTCAATGAGCCAGCGGGAGTCGTCATACACGGAAATGTACATCTGCCGCCGCTTTTCCTCGGAAAGCTCGTTTTCGAGCAGAAGCGCGGCAGTACCGGATATGCTCGTAAGCGGAGTTCGCAGGTCATGGGATATCGAGCGAAGAAGGTTTGCTCGCAGCTCCTCCGTGCGGGCCTTCTCCTCGCTGAGCCTCTTTTCGCGGCGGCTGTTTTCGTTTTCGAGCACAAGACCGCACTCGTCAAGGATAGCAATGGCAAGCGTTTTCTCAAAGCTCTCAAGCGGCGGCGCGTTTTTCATAGCTATCCCCGCCACGGCGAGCACCTTGCCCGAGGCGTGCACCGCCATGTACAGCCCCTTCGCGTCCGAGCGCACGCTCGTGCCCGCTCCGGCACGCCTGTCGTTTTCGAGCACCCACCGCGCCGTGTCATGCTCATACGCGTCAAGATATTCGTCAAGTCCGCCGTCCTCGTTCACGGGGAAAAGCTGCGGATTGCCGAGTGCGCCGTCAACCACGGGATATATTATCACATCCTGTTCAAGAAGCTTCCCAAGCTGCTCCGCTGTTACCGCGAGCATCTGCTCCGCACTAAGAGTCCTCTGGAGCTCTTGGCTCGTTTCGAGCAGTATCTCCGTCCTGTATACTCTAAGCGCCGTCTGGTGCGTTTGAAGCTTGATTTTCGCGGTTATGGACGAAATGAACAGGGCGGTCGCAAACATGACGATGAAGGTCACGATATGGCTCGGGTCGGAAAAGAGCGAAAAATACGGCTCGGTAAATAAGAAGTTAAATATAAGCACCGACATGATCGACGCCGCCAAGCTGTAGCTTCGTCCTGCAGTGAGCATGGCAATGGTAAGCACGCCGAGAATGTAAACGACTATGACGTTTGCCGTGGAAAAGCCGAGGTCGGAAAACAGATACCCGATGCCCGTGCACAAGGCGAGGATAAGCAGCGTTATCAGCACGTCGCGCAGGCTGAACTCCTCGCGCAGTCCGACGGGTCTGAGCGGTGCGTCGAGCACATCGCTGCGGTCGGGGATTATATAAATGTCAATATCCGATGCAATATCGCCGAGCCTGTCAACAAGGCTCTTGCGCGCGAAAAGTCCGCGCTTTCCCGGACTTCTGCCGACGACGATTTTGCTTATTCCCGCAACTCGGGCATATTCTGCAATGACCGCGGCGGCATCGTCGCCGTAAAGCGTGGTTATCTGCGCACCGAGGCTTTTTGCAAGGTGAATATTTCGGGCAAGCCCGCTCTTATCCCGAGCCTCGGAAAGCTCAAAATTCGCAGGCTCGACAAAAAGCGCAACGAGCGTGCCGCGAAACGCCTCGGCTATCTTTGCCGCCGCACGCACTACCCGCGCATTTGACGGCGAGCCGGACAGACACACGAGCACCTTTTCTTCACGCTGCATTCGACCACCTCATTTCAGCTTCAAGTATAGCACAGCAGGGCAAGCATTACACGCTTTTTCCATCAAATTACTGTGCTTTAATGCAACTTTAATGCCCCGGGAAATACTCTAATCCCATTATAATGCCGCAGGTGGTAAATTAAAATATGAAAAGAGTATGAAATACGGAATCGAGGATATAAAAAATGAGGATAGTAATTGCAGGCTGCGGAAAAATAGGACAGAGCATGATACACAGTCTTGTCAGCGAAGGGCACGAGATAGTGGTCATCGACAGCGACCGCGAGGTCATCGACTGCGTCACGACAAATTATGACGTCATGGGTATATGCAGTCAGGCAACGAGCTGCAAGGCGCTCACGGAAGCGAACGTCGGCAGTGCGGAGCTGTTTATTGCCGCGGCAGACTCTGACGATATAAATATGCTCAGCTGCTTTCTTGCAAAGCGCATGGGCGCAAAGCACACCGTTGCGCGCATTCGCTCCGGAGAATATACGAGCAGCGACCTTGACTTTATGAAAAAGCAGCTTGAGCTTTCGATGGTCATTAACCCCGAAAGGCTCACGGCCAAGGCGATATACGACATATTGAAGTTCCCGTCCGCAGTCAAGTGCGAAAGCTTCACACGCAGCCGCTTCGAGATGGCGGAAATGTTCGTCAAGCCCGGCAGTGTGCTCGACGGCGCTTCCCTGTCCGACCTGCGCTCACGCAGCGGCGCATCTTTTCTTGTGTGCGCGGTGCTTCGCGGAAAGTCGGCGCATATCCCCCGCGGCATGTTTATCCTTCGCGGCGGCGACAGAATAGGACTTATCGCGGCGCCGGAAGATATGCAGAAGCTACTCAACAACCTCGGCATACTGCAAAAGCGCGCAAAGCACGTTTTTCTGCTCGGAGCCAGCCGCATAGCGGGCTATCTCAGTGAGGAGCTTATCCGCAGCGGAAACAGCGTCAAGATAATCGAAAAGGACGAAAATCGCTGCGACGAAATATCGGCTCAGCTCGGCGGCGGTGCTGTCGTCATCCACGGCGACGGTGCGCAGCACGAGGTGCTTGACGAGGAGGGGCTTGCAAGCGCGGACGCATTCGTGGCGCTGACCGGTATGGACGAGGAAAACCTCCTCATCTCCTACTATGCGCTTGACCACGGCGTGCCCAAGGTCATCGCAAAGCTAAATCAGGAGGCTTATCACGAGCTCGGCGAGCAGCTCGGCATTGAGTGTACCGTATCGCCCAAGCGCATTACCGCAGATGTGATACTCCAGTATGCGCGAGCACTGCAAAGCTCCATGGGCAGCAGAGTCGAAACGCTGTACAGCCTTATGAACGGTACGGTCGAGGCGCTTGAATTTGCCGTGTCGTCCGATTTTGAATACACTAACATACCGCTCAAAGACTTGAAGATCAAGCCCGATATTCTGCTTGCCGGAATAATTCGCGGCAGCAAGAACATTATCCCCGGCGGTGAGGACATCATTAAGCCCGACGACAAAGTTATTATTATCGCAGCAGGCAGAAAGCTTTGCGATCTTTCGGATGTGATAGAGCAATGAAAATAAAACTTGTTTTGCATACTGTGGGCAAGGTCTTGCTGCTTGAGGCAATACTCATGCTGCTGCCGCTTATCGTGGCTGTCATATACGGTGAGGGCGACATTGCTGCGTTTGCGATCTCCATCGCGATAACTGCGGCCGCAGGACTTATTTTTAACCTTGCCTTCAAGACCGACGGCAAGGCGCTGTACACCCGCGACGGTCTTGCGATAGCGGCACTGTCGTGGATAGGCATATCCGTATTCGGTGCGCTGCCCTTTATCATAAGCGGAAGCATCCCCTCCCCTGCGGATGCATTTTTCGAGACCGTTTCGGGCTTTACCACGACTGGCGCTTCTATACTCACCGACGTCGAGGCGCTCCCTCACGGGCTTCTGTTCTGGCGCAGCTTCACGCACTGGATTGGCGGCATGGGAGTTTTGGTGTTCATAATGGCGGTCATGGATAAGGCACCGGATCGCTCGGTCAACATTCTTCGTGCGGAGATGCCGGGTCACAGCGTCGATAAATTCACCCCGCGTGCAAGCGGTACGGCAAAGATACTGTATTATATATATCTTGCCCTGACCGTTATCGAGATCATCCTGCTCCTTTGCAGCGGAATGCCGCTGTTTGACAGCATCGTTCACGCGCTCGGTACTGCGGGCACGGGCGGCTTCGGCATAAAGGCAGACAGCATCGCGTCGTATTCGGCAGCCTCGCAGTGGATAATAAGCGTTTTCATGCTGCTGTTCGGCGTGAGCTTTAACATTTACTATCTCATCATAGCAAAAAGAGGACGCGAGATATTTAAAATGAACGAGCTGCGCACCTATCTCAGCATAAGCGTCGCCGCAATGCTTATAGTCGCGCTGAATATTTACCCCATCTACAAAAGCGCCGCCGACGCAATACGCCTTTCGGCGTTTCAGGTGTCCTCCATCGTGACGACGACGGGCTACGCTACCGCGGACTTTGACCGCTGGCCCGAGCTTTCCAAGGCAATACTCGTTATTCTCATGTTCTTCGGCGGTTGCATGGGCTCGACGGCGGGCGGTCTTAAAATGAGCCGTGTAACCGTCCTTATGCAGGTCATCCGCAACGACCTGCGCCATGCTCTCAGGCCGCGCGAGGTGAGCTCCGTGATACTAAACGGACGCAGGCTCGACGCGCAGGGCGAAAAGCAGGTGCTGTCGTATTTCGCGGTTTACATGGTCGTCATAAGCGCCGCATTTTTGCTCATAAGCTTCGAGCCCTTCGGATTTGAAACGAATTTCACCGCCGCCGTGAGCTGCGTCAACAACATCGGCCCCGGTCTTGCCGGAGTCGGACCGAGCCTGAGCTATGCCGGCTACTCGGTCTTTTCAAAGCTTATCCTCTCGTTTGCCATGCTACTCGGCAGGCTTGAAATATACCCGCTGCTTCTGCTGCTCTCGCCGCAGATCTGGACAAAGAGATGAGGTGTAATTATGGACATTGAAAGCATCGCACTCGTTATCGGTCTTATTATTCTGTTCGCCGTGGGCTATATAGCCGTCGATCTTCTCATTCCCGGGCGCAGAATCAAGAAGCACAGCACAAAAAGGAAGAAAAAGATAAGATAATGCTCTTGCAAAACCTTCGTATTAAGTGTATAATCGCAGTTGTCAGTCGGTATGACATTTAAGGACGGATTTTCACCTATGTCGCTTGAAGATGTAAGATCACAGAATATTCAGCTCGTGACCGAGAAGGCTCTGGACTGCTTTATCAAAAACGGCATAGCCAACACCAAGGTCTCGGATATTGCGCGCGCCGCGGGTCTGACCGAGCGTTCGGTCTACCGCTATTTTGCAACAAAAAACGACCTTGTTATTGCCGCCTCGTTCTGCTACTGGGAGCGCGTCAAGGAATACGCCGCATGGAAGCTCAGCAGCCATGACTATGCGCATATGAGCGGCATCGAGCAGGTCTCCGTCATTCTCAACAGCTATGCAAGTATTCTTCTCATCGACCCCGAGGGCATACGCTTTTCCCTTGACGCCGAGGTCGCACTGTTTAACTCCGGCGAAAGCGAAAAGGTAGTCAACCGCCCTCCGGAGCGCTTTGAGGAATACACCGGTCCCCTCTCGCAGGCGATAGTTCTCGGTCTTTCCGACGGAACGGTAGACTCGAACGCGGACATAAAGCAGCTTTATTATAATGCATATGACTCGATACTCGGGCTCATGCAGCGCCTGACCGTAGGCGTTCCGAGCGTGAATGAGCTCGACATCGCGGAAAGACTTCAGGCAATGTGCAGAATGTTCACCCGCGAATTTGCCGCGAAATCATAGCACTCAATGTCGTCAGGACGGCTTTCGGCGCTTATGCGCCGTTCCGTCTATTAATAAATGACAAAAGAACGAAGGGAGACAACTATGAATTCCAAGTACAATGCCCTGTTTACACCGTGGAAGATCGGTAATGTAGAAATACCCAACCGCATCGTCCAGTGTTCCATGGGCGGCACCTCGCTGTTCGGCTGGATGGAGCCGAGCCACCTCGATAAGGAGGCCGCACACTTCCTGCTCAACCGCGCTCAGGACGGCGTAGGTCTTATTCTGCCCGGTATGCAGTGCATTAAGGATCCCATCCTCGGCCGCTGGCTCTATCAGAACGACAAGATGTTCAAGGATCTTGCCGTTTACATGAAGGAGTTCCACAAGACCGGTTCCAAGCTGTTTATTCAGCTCGCAGCTGGCATGGGTCGTTCCATGGCTATCACCAAGCCCATGGTCACTCTGCTCAAGCACCCCCTGCTCGGCAAGATCGCAAGCCCCATTGCCGACCTTGACTACATCACCGCTTCCGCTTCCGCAACTCCTAACCGCTGGTACGATGAAATAAAGTCCCGTCCCATGACCATCAAGGAGATCCACGACCAGGTCGACGCTTTCGCAAAGACCGCGAAGAAGCTCATGGACGCCGGTGTTGACGGTGTTGAGATCCACGCCGTTCACGAGGGCTACCTGCTTGACCAGTTTACCATTTCCAACATGAACTACCGTACCGACGAGTACGGCGGCAGCTTTGAGAACCGCTTCCGCTTCCCCGTCGAGATCGTACAGGCAATAAAGGCCGCCTGCGGCAAGGACTTCCCCGTTTCCCTGCGTTACTCCGTCGTTTCCAAGACCAAGGACTGGGGCAAGGGCGCAATGCCGTACGAGAAGGACTTCAAGGAGTTCGGCCGTGACATGGAAGAGTCCGAGAGAGCCGTTAAGTACCTCGGCGACGCAGGCTACGATATGTTCAACTGCGACAACGGTACCTACGACGCATGGTACTGGGCACATCCGCCTCAGTACATGCCCGATAACTGCAACCTCGAGTATGTCGAGCACATTAAGAAATTCACCGATAAGCCCGTTGTCTGCGCAGGTCGTATGGACCCCGTCAAGGCAGCTGAGGAGATCGCCGCAGGCAAGCTCGACGCAGTTGCTATCGCTCGTCAGAACCTCGTTGACCACGACTGGATCCACAAGATCAAGGAAGGCCGCGAGGACGAGATCAAGCCATGCATCCGCTGCCACAACGGCTGCTTCAACATGGCTAAGTTCGCGGGCACCCCGAACATCCAGCACCTGGGCGACTCCCTGCATCTTGCACGCTGCGCCCTGAACCCGACGACCATGCAGCACAATCGCTACAAGATCGTTCCGGCAAAGAAGGCCAAGAAGGTCGCTATCATAGGCGGCGGCATCGGCGGTATGGAATGTGCTCTCGTGCTCAAGCAGCGCGGTCACATCCCCACCATCTTTGAGAAGACCAACGAGCTCGGCGGTCTGTTCCTCACCGCATCCGCAATGACCTTCAAGGAGAACGACAAGGAGCTCATCCGTTGGTACCGCAACGAGATCGCCAAGGAAGGCATCGATGTTCGCTTCAAGACCGAGATCAACGATCTGGGTACTCTCGGCGGCTTTGACGACATCATCGTCGCTACCGGCTCCGTTCCCCGCACCATGCCCGGAATCAAGGGCTTCGAGAAGACCCTCACCTTCACCCAGGTCCTCAAGGACAAGGTCGATGTCGGCGATAAGGTCCTCTTCATCGGCGGCGGTCAGTCCTCCTGCGAGGCTGCTTACGATATGCTGCTCAACTACGGCAAGCACCCCATCATCGTAGAGTACGCAGGCGATCTCGTAGCTGCTCAGGCTACCTGCCTTGCAAACACCTCCTTCCTGCGTGACGCTATGGAGTACCACAAGGTTCCCGTTTACCTGCACTCCACCGTTACCGAGATCACCGACAAGGGCTGCACCGTTAAGAATGTTGATACCGGCGATACCTTCTTCGTCGAGTGCGACAGCGTCGTAAACGGCGTCGGCTTCGTTCCCACCCCCGTAGGCGGCAAGGACAACAAGAAGGCCTACCGCGTCGGCGACTGCGTTGCTATCGGCAACCTGCGTACCGTTATCTGGCGCGCATGGGACGTCTGCATGAAGATATAGTCCCCGAAAAGTAAATTTAAATGGCGTCGGCGTACGGTCCGCAACATGCTCCGACGCTGCGAAAGAGGCCCGGATGCATATTCTCGTGATATGCATTCAGGCCTCATTTTTTATGCCCGCAGCGCAATATGTATCACTTGTCATTGCCGTAAAATTATTGTATAATTGTGTAGAATTATACGCTTTGCTTGTGATTTACATAGGCATTTTGTGGAGGGATACGATATGCTGCAACTTGCAATATGCGACGATGATGACATTTTTCGCAAATTTGCCGCGAAAATCGCCGAATCGGCGCTCGATAAGATTCCGCATTTTATCCGCCTTTTTGATAATTCCGCCGCTCTGCAGTTTGAGATCTCGGAGGGCGGATATGTTCCGGACATTGCGGTGCTTGACATTCAAATGGCGCAGATGGACGGAATAACGCTCGCAAAGGACGTCAATCGCCTTGTGCCGAGCTGCCGTGTAATATTTATATCCAGCTACAGCGACTATCTCATGGACGCATACGAAACCGAGCATGTGTATTACGTCCTCAAGTCCGATATTGAAAACAGGCTGCCCGCCGCGCTCGAAAAAGCGATGAGAACGGATGAGGCGCGCAGGCATCTTGTGATAAAAATCGGCTCGCTGCGCAGGGTCATTCCGCTGCGCAGCGTCCTGTGTCTTGAGCGGCAGCTTCATAAGACGCTCATTCGCACCGTGCCGGAGAATATAGAGACCACACAGTCACCCAATGAGCTCATCTCCGCCTGCGGCGCTGCGGAGGATTTTATCCGCTGCCATCAGAGCTATTGGGTCAACGGTCGCGCCGTAGCTTCAATGGGCACGGACAGCTTCGTTCTTTCCGACGGGAGCCGCGTCCCGATAAGCCGCGCACGCAAATCCGAGGCAAGAGAAGCATTTTTTCGCCTGCTTTCCGGCTCTGGCGCTGAGCAGTAGCACTTAGGAGGACAGATGATGGGATATAACGGCTATATTGCGAGCATAATTTTTAACATCGGCATAATGGCGCTGTGGTGCGGATTTTTGTGGCTCGTTTTGGACGGCAGACGCTTTTCCGTTAAACTCACGCTGCTGTTTACGCTTTTGATTTCCCTTGCGTACATACTTCCTGTCTTGTTCTTATCCGATGCCGGCTCTCTTATACGCCTCATAGTCTTCCCCACCGGACCGCTGGCAATGGCATTTCTGCTTTTCTACGGAAAAACGGTGAAAAAGCTGCTTGCGGTCGGACTTGAGCTTGCAGCCTCGATGGCTTTCGAGAGCCTTTACACCCCGCTGATATCAAGCCTCAACGCCGACTCTCAGCTTGCGGTATGGGCAGACTCGGCTATGCTCGTAAGAGGCTTGATGTTTCTGCCGCTGCTGGCTTTGGTACTGCTTTTGTTCGCCATTCCGCTTACCAAGTCAAAAAACAATCTTTCCAATAAGCAGGTGCTCATATTCTGCGCGCTGCCGCTGTCGCAGGCGATAAGCCTGCCGGCGATACAGTTTCACATAACCATGTACGGAAAGCAGGAATTTATGGGGCTGCTTATCATCTGTACAGCGCTGTTTCTCATTTCCGACATAACGCTCTACCGCATGATGGCGCAGGCGGAGCAGCGAGTCGAGCTTGAGGTCGAAAACAAGCTCCTCGAAAAGCAGCTTGAGCTTCAGCTTGCGCATTACGGCAGCCTCACGGAGCAGTTCGAGCAGATACGCACGATGAGGCACGATATTTACCACCATCTGAACACTATAAACATTCTGCTGCGGGAAGGAAACACCGCCGAAGCCTCCGAATATGCAGACCAGCTCATGCCGCTGCACGAGAACATTTCAAAGCTCGGAAGCTGCCAAAACCCGGTCGTTGATGCGTTTTTGTCCAGCAGGATACGGGATGCCGAGGACCGCGGGATAAGCGTCAAGACGGATATTATGATCCCCGAGGAGCTCAATATCTCGAACACGGATCTCATCGTCTTATTCGGAAACATAATGGACAACGCCGTGGAAGCGTGTGGCTGCACCGAAATAAAGGAGATAAGCCTCCGCTCGCACGCTGCAAAGGGCTATCTCATAGTCACGGAGTCTAATCCCGCAGTTAAAGCACCGCAAAAAAAGCGGCGCAGAATACCCGAGCTGGAGCGCGGCGTGGGCTTCAGGGTGCTCAGCTCACTGGCGAAAAAATACGACGGCAGCTTTAAGCACGGCGTAGAAAACGGCGTGTACACCGTTACCGTAATGCTCAGGGCATAAAAATAACACCTCCGTTTGCAATAACGGAGGTGTTATTTTTATATTTTTTACTCTTCCCAGTTGTGCCAGACATTCTGAACATCATCGTTATCCTCGAACATATCGAGCATCTTCTGCATGTTCTTGATCTCGTCCTCGTCGGTAAGCTTAATATAGCCGTTCTGGGGCAGCATCTCGACCTGTGCGGACAAGAGCTTGTAGCCTGCGGCGCTGAGCTTCTCGGCAACGGGAGATACGTCGTCGGGTGCGGTGTAGACGATGAAGGTCTCGCCGTCGGGCTCAAAGTCGGCTGCGCCCGCGTCAAGTGCTTCCATCATGACCTCGTCCTCGTCAAGCTCCTCATCCTCGTTGTCGATGACGATAACGCCCTTTTTGTCAAACGACCAGGAGACGCAGTTTGCAGCGCCCATGTTGCCGCCGTACTTATCGAAGTAGTGGCGCATCTCGCCCGCGGTGCGGTTGCGGTTATCGGTCATGGTCTCAACGATGACTGCAACGCCGGAGGGGCCGTAGCCTTCGTAAATGATCTTCTCGTAGTTATCGGTATTGCCTGCACCGAGCGCCTTGTCAATGGTGCGCTTGATGTTATCGTTAGGCATATTCGCCGCTTTTGCCTTGGTAATGACCGCAGCGAGGCGGGAATTGTTATTCGGGTCGCCGCTGCCGCCTTCCTTGACGGCGACGATCATTTCGCGTGCGATCTTGGTGAACGCCTGAGCGCGCTTTGCGTCGGCTGCACCCTTAGTCTTCTGTATATTATGCCATTTGGAATGTCCGGACATATATTCAACAGCTCCTTAAATGTATTATTGCGAATTAACGGCAATTATTTTATCACAACACGCCGGTCATGACAAGGGGAAATTACCTGATTTTGCGGCACTCAAGATAATATCGCTTATCATTGCCGTGCCCTATGGAAAAGCTTTTCTTCGGGAAAGGTCCGGCGCCCATTACAGAGGTAAACAGCTCGGACTTTTCCATACGCGGGAGAAGTATCCCCGCGCAGCCGCTGCGGTGCGACATTTCGGTGCACTGCTCGTCGCCGTGGATATAGTCGATATAACCGCCACAGCGCTCGGTGTAGCCCTTGCAGAAGTCCTCGCAGGCACCGATGAGCTGACCTATGGTCATGCCGGAAATTGAAATTTCCTCGTCTCCCTCGCCGGTCATGAGCCTTATCTTTCTGCCGTCACCGGAGTTTTCAGCGAAAAACGCCTTTGCTTCCTCTATGAAAGCGCTCGGGTCTGTATCGAATATGACCTTGTGTATAGGCTCAAAAGCTATCGACTCATCGTGGATATTAACAAGCTCCGCGAGCGCATACCGCGCAGGGCAGCTGTCGTATTCGCTCTCGGGAATGCGGGTTTTCACCTCTTCCCAATGCCGCTTTGCGGCTGCAAGGCTGTGGTTTCCGTCGCCCATCGCAAAGACGATAGCGTTATCCGCGCTGCCGTATTTTTTTATGAGCAATTGCTCATCGCCGAGCTTTTCGGCGGCTTCGGCAAGCTCATTCACATCGGAAACGAGCCAGCCCTTTATGCTGCCTCCGCCCTGCATAAGCTTAAAATCATACACCTTTTCGCCTTTTTTTGCGGCGGAAAACACCATATTCTCGGCATCATCCATGAATATCATGATATGCGGCATTTCAAGGGGTGCGTTTCTTCTTATCTTAACGCGCGGTGGGAGCCGGTCCTCAACGGTGAACTCGGTAGCGCGTATCAGGCTTGAGGTGCCATCCCGCCAGTCATACGCTTCAAGGTCGAATTTTCCGACAATGCCGCGTCTGACCATGCCGTTTTGGAGCGTTCTCTCAAGGTAGATATAGCTGTCCGGAAAGCATTTGAGCACGCCGGAGTCAAGATACTCCTGCATTGCCGCGTTTATCTTAACGCTCTCCGCCTCGGGATCCTTCTCGCCGAGCTCAGCTTCCGGCAGCATCATGTGGAGCGTTGAGGGCGCAGTGCCTACAAGCTCCCGCACACTGCGCCAGTATTCCGGCTCAGATGTAAACTGGTCGCACGCGACCACGCTCCACTTATGCATATCGCAGTCTGGAAGCAATATATCCGCGGGTTTAAAAATCTGCACTTACAATACCTCCAGCGCTATCTGCGTCCATGTTTCCATGAGATCGTAATTTTCCCGCAGCTCGTCGGGCGTCATCCAGAGCCCTTCAAGCTTCTCCGTCTCGCGCACGGAAACGCTCCCCTGCACCGGAAGCGTGAAGCACGCGCCGAGGTGCACGCTTCCCACGGCGTTGGAGTCGTCGTTTATAAAGCCGCAGGGCGTGAGCTCGCCGTGGGATTCCACATCGACCTCCTCGCTTATCTCGCGCCAGAGGCCGCGCATAAGCAGGTCACCATGCTCGTCGACGGGGTTTATGTGCCCGCCGATGCCAATGGATATTTTGCCATGCAGCCTCGCCTCGCCGCCCTTATTGAGCCTGCGGGTGACGAACACCTCATTGCCGCGGCGAAGGATCACATAAGGGATTATCTGCTTATAGTCGGGGCGCTCCTCCGCCTCGGGGCGGGGCATGAACTCGTGCTCGCAGACAATAATGTCAAAAAGCTCGTTCGTTTTTTCCTTTATAAGTCCGTTTCTGCCGGAGATATAGCTTTCTATCTTTTCGCGTTTTACTACTAATACCTGTTCCATTACTCTTCCCACTTTGCCGATCTTTCAACTGCCTTGAGCCACTTCTTGTGCAGCGCCTCAGCCTCCTGAGCATCCATTCTCGGCTGGAACACGCGGTCGGACTCGCGGATGGAGCTTATATCGCTTATATCCTTCCAAACGCCGACTGCAAGACCGGCGAGGAACGCAGCGCCGAACGCCGTAGTCTCGACCATCTTGGGGCGGTCGATGGGCTTGCGCAGAATATCCGACTGGAACTGCATCATGAAGTTATTGACCGATGCGCCGCCGTCAACGCGCAGCACGGAAAGAGGCTCGCCCGCGTCCTTTTCCATGGCGTCGAGCAGGTCCTTCACCTGATATGCGATGCCTTCAAGTGCCGCTCTGACGATATGCGCTTTCGTGGAGCCGCGGGTAAGACCGACTATCGCGCCGCGGGCATACATATCCCAACGCGGTGCGCCGAGACCGGTGAACGCCGACACGAGGTACACACCGCCGTTATCCGGCACCGATGTTGCGAGGGCCTCGCACTCGGAGCTGGTGGCAAGAAGTCCGACCTCATCACGCAGCCACTGAATGGAGCTGCCTGCGTTGAAAACGCTGCCCTCGAGGGCATATGTCGTCTTGCCGCCTATTGACCATGCAACGCTCGTTACAAGTCCGCTGGCGCTGCGGACAGACTGATCTCCGGTATTGAGGAGAGTAAAGCAGCCTGTGCCGTATGTATTCTTTGCCTGACCCTTTTCTATGCAGCCCTGACCGATGAGAGCCGCCGCCTGATCGCCTGCCGAGCCGCACACCGGTACGCCCGCAAGCATCTCAAGCCCCGTTATTCCGGAAGCGACCTTACCATAGATCATCGACGACGGTACTGGTTCGGGCAGCATTGACATGGGAATGCCGAGCTTTGCGCACAGGGTCTCATCCCATTTGAGCGCGTTTATATCAAACAGCATGGTGCGCGAGCAGTTTGAATAGTCCGAAACATGAGCCTTGCCGCCGGTGAGATTCCAGATAAGCCACGAATCGACATTGCCGAAAAGCAGCTCGCCGCGCTCGGCGCGCTCTCTCGCGCCCTCGACATTATCGAGTATCCACTTTATCTTCGTGCCGGAAAAGTAGGCATCTATAAGAAGTCCGGTCTTATCGCGCACATAGTCGCCTATCCCCTCGCGCATGAGCTCATCGCATATTGCGGCAGTCCTTCTGCACTGCCACACTATGGCGTTGTAAACGGGCTTGCCGGTATTCTTATCCCAGACGATAGTCGTTTCGCGCTGATTGGTTATACCGATGCCTGCAATATCCGTAGGCGAAAGCTCGCTTTTCTCAAACGCCTCTGCAAGGGCGCGAAACTGAGTTTCGAGTATGACCATGGGATCGTGCTCGACCCAGCCGGGCTTGGGATATATCTGCGGGAAAGGATACTGCGCAATGGTGACCGGAGTCCCCTTTGTGTCGAATACAATTGCTCTCGAACTTGTAGTTCCCTGATCAAGTGCAACAACATAACCGTTCATTTTCATACCTCCATGTTAAACTGCTTGCTAAATTCATTGCATTTTGCCGTAATTATGCTATAATTCATATAATAACATATGGGGAGGATATTTTCCATGCCTACTTTTAACGATTTTTATTTTGATTCGAGCACCGGCAAAAACCATATCCATGTCAGAAGATGCATTCCCGATGTACCCGTGCGCGGCTATGTGCAGATAATGCACGGCATTGCCGAGCACATAGAGAGATATGATGATTTCATGCAGTTTCTCGCCGAAAACGGCTTTGTAGCCGTCGGCACCGACCATCTCGGTCACGGAAAAACGATAGAAGCGCCCGAGCAGAAGGGCTTTCTCGCCGACAAAAACGGCTGGGACTACATAATCAAGGACGAGGAGATCCTCCGCCGCGCAATGGAAAAGACCTACCCCGGCATACCGTTTATACTGTTCGGTCACAGTATGGGCAGCTTTATGGCGCGCACACATCTTATCCGCTATCCCGGCGCTTTTGACGCAGCCATCATAAGCGGCACCGGCAATCAGGGCGCAGCGCTCGTAGGCGGCGGTCTGTTCATGGGTAACCTCGTTACCGCGCTGAAGGGCGCTCACCACTACAGCAAGTTCCTCAACAACCTTGCTTTCGGCAGCTATAACAAAAACTATGACAAGCCCCGCACGGAGTATGACTGGCTCACGCGCGACGAGGAGGTCGTTGACAAATACATCGCCGATCCCCTCTGCGGCTTCATTCCGACATGTAGCCTGTTCAGAGACATGATGACCGGCGTTAAGTTCATAACGAATGTTGATAACCTTGCGGCAATGAAGAAGGATATACCGGTGTATTTCATGTCCGGTGATATGGACCCCGTCGGCGAGTGCGGCAAGGGCGTAAAGCTTGCATATGAAAACTTCAAAAAAGCCGGCATGAAGGATGTTTCGCTAAAGCTCTACAAGGGCGGCAGACACGAAATGCTCAACGAGATAAACCGTGCCGAGGTATACAGCGACATTCTTGCTTGGATAAACAGCAAGATCTGATGCACGCAGCAAAAAAGCTCCCGAAAGGGAGCTTTTTTATCATCTTCTCATTTCGCGGTTGCGCAGGAAGTTCATCATGCCGTCCTGCATATTATCAAGCTGCGCAAGGAGCTTTCCGGCACCGTGAGCAGCGCACGCGAGGGGATCGTCAACTATCATGGTCCTGATATGCGTGCTGTCCTCTATCATTCTGTCCATACCGTACAGCAGGCTGCCGCCGCCGGACAGGATCATTCCGTTTATGCCGAGGTCGCCGATGAGCTCGGGCGGCGTGCGCTCAAGAACGGAGTGGACATTTTCGAGGATGAGCTTTGCCGGCTCTCTGAGAACATCCATGAGCTCCTCCGCCGTCACCGTTACGGTGCGCGGAAGCCCCTTTATGAGGCAGCGCCCCTTGACCTCCATGCTGTCGGGCGCATCATCTCTCGGGAAAAGTCCGCCGATGTTTATTTTTATCTCCTCGGCAGTCATAGCGCCGATGAGCAGATTGTGCTTTTTCTTTATATATCTGACTATCGCTTCATCAAAGCTGCTGCCGGCTATTTTTATCGACTCGCACTCGGCAACGCCGCCCATGGATACGACCGCTATCTCGGTGGTGCCGCCTCCGATGTCGATGACCATGTTGCCATCGGGCTTTTTAATGTCAACGCCAGCGCCGATAGCGGTGGCTACTGCGGTCTCAACAAGGTAGACCTTGCGCGCACCGGCTTCTATCGCGGCATCGATAACGGCGCGTTCTTCAACTCCGGTGATGCTGCTCGGTACGCACATAAGAATGCGCGGCTTGAAAAGGCTGAACGATGTTATTCGGCTGACGAGCTCGCGCAGCATGAGCGCCGACATATCGTAATCGGATATTACGCCTGCTCTTATCGGGTGTATGGCAACGACATTTGCCGGAGTTCTGCCGAGCGTTTTCTTTGCCTCCTCGCCGATCTTGAGCATTTTATCCTTGACTTTATCGACCGCAACAACGGTCGGCTCGCGCAGCGCCAGCCCCTTGCCCTGAACAAAGACAAGAGTATTGGATGTACCCATATCGACTGCTATATCTCTTTCATATATGACCATATTACGCTCCGATCTGCCGCAGACGGGCCGCGGCAAGGTTTATTTTATATTCTGTCCAAATTATTCCGGCGTCAATCCTCATGACGGGCAAGCGTTACGCAATATACGCATTTTGCGCCCGATTTTTTCAAAACACGCGCGGCCTCGCCGAGCGTTGAGCCGGTCGTGACGACATCGTCAACGAGCAGGATGTACTTATCTCTGACATCTGCGTCAGGATAGAGCACATATGCTCCCGCAACATTGCTGCGGCGCTGCTTTGCATCGCGCGTTGTTGACTGTGCCGCGTTGTTCTTGACCTTTCTCAGCGTGGGCACGCATGGAAGACCCACTCGCGCGGATATTTCCTTTGCAAGCAGATACGCCTGATCATAGCCTCTTTTACGCAGGCGCGCCTTACTCAACGGTATCCATGATACCATACTGATACCGCCGCAATCAAGATTATTTTCGACACACTCTGCCATTATCTCGCCGTACCGCCGGCTATATGCCGAGCAGCCGTAGAATTTATACCGATGGATGGAGTCGCGGACATTATCCTTGTAGTACAGCGGCGAAATACATTTATCAACGAAGGTAAACTTCTGATATATGCTGTCGCCCTTTGTGTATGGGAGCTTACTTACGCACTCATCGCATATATCCCCGTTTTCAAGAACACTGTTGCAGAAAACACATTTCCACGGATATATGAGGCTGACTATGTATTCAAGCATTTTCATCCGCAAGTCTTATCCTGAGCGCGCTGTAGCGGCGCGACTGCTTGTGATTATCTATCATCCGGTGAGCTACCGAATCGTCGCCTACCATAATAAGAAGCTGCTTTGCACGGGTAACGGCGGTATAAAGCACTCCGCGCGTTAAAAGCATCTGGACTCCGGAGTTCAACGCAAGGATCACCGCCGTGTACTCACTGCCCTGAGACTTGTGAACCGTGAGCGCCCATGCGTGCTCAAGCTCGCCGAGCATATCAAAGCCATAGTATGCCAGCTTGTCCTCATAATCGACGGTAACAGACTCCGATGCCGTGTCGATCTCAGAGATGACGCCGATGTCGCCGTTATATATACCCGTACCGCTCTGACCGTTTTTGCCCTTCCAGATTATATCGTAGTTGTTCTTTATCTGTATCACTCTATCGCCGGTGCGGAAAACGGTTTCGCCGAAGAGCTTTTCCTTTTTGTTCTCGGCCGGCGGATTTAGAGCCTCCTGCAGGCGGCGGTTGAGGTTCGTTGTACCCGTTTCGCCCTTTCTGCTTGGCGAGAGCACCTGTATCTGATTTTGGGGGATCTTCATGTTCTCCGGCAGACGGCGGCGGCAGAGCTCAACGATGGTCTCAACGCATGAGCCGCCCTGCAATCTGCGCAGACGGAAAAAGTCTCCGCTGTTTTCGTTGAAATCAGGATGCTCTCCCCTGTTTATCATGTGGGCATTGCGCACTATACGGCTGTCTGCCTTCTGACGGAATATCTCGGTCAGCCGCACAGTGGGCACCGTGCCGCTTTTGATTATATCGGAAAACACATTGCCCGGTCCTACCGACGGGAGCTGGTCGGCATCGCCGACGAGGAGCACGCGGCAGTTGGGCTTCAGTGCCTTCAATATTGCGTGCATAAGTGTTATGTCAACCATCGAGCACTCGTCGATGATGAGCGCATCGCAGGCGAGCTTATCCTCCTCGTTTTTTGCAAACACTACCGCTTCGCCGTCCTCGGACATTTTTGCGCCCAGCATGCGGTGTATGGTCGATGCCTCCACGCCGCACAGCTCGCTCATGCGCTTTGCCGCTCTTCCGGTGGGCGCCGCAAGATATGTTTCGAGCTCAAGCTCATCGTAGAGGGCTAAGACAGCCTTCAGGATAGTTGTTTTGCCGGTTCCCGGACCACCGGTTATTACGAGGATATTGCTGTTTGCGGCAAGGGCGATGGCATCGCGCTGCATTGGGGCATATTCAATGCCGTTTGCCTTTTCAAGGCGCGCTATGAGCTTATCTACTGCGTGAGCGGTGCTGCCAGCGCGCTTACTCATGCTTTTTATCCTCTCGGCGGTGTAGGTCTCTGCCTCGAAAAGATTTGCCAGATAGCAGGCTTCAAGTCCCGCGATTTTATCGCATACTACCTCCCCCGTTTCGCAGAGCTTATCGACCGCTTCATCGGCAAGCTCCGGTGTTACGCCTATTAGCTGCGCCGTTGCTGCGGTGAGCTTTCCGCGCGGTATGAAGCAGTGACCGTTGCCGGAGTTGTGAATTAGTTCAAATGTGACCGCCGCGCATACACGGTTCATGCTGTCGCCGTCTATGCCGAGTGAAAGCGCAAGCGAGTCCGCCTCGGCAAAGCTCGCGCCGATGTGCGACGAGGAGAGGATATACGGATTTTCGTGCACGACCTCAATGGCGGAGTTGCCGTAAAACCTGAACATTCTGAGCGCGAATATTGGCTGGATGCCGTATGAGCACAGAAACTCGGTCAGCCGCCTGACACCCGCCTGCTTTTTAAAGCCGGCGCATATGTCCTTTGCCTTTGAACTGCTGATGCCCTTAATTTCGGCAAGCTGCTCCGGATGCATCTCGAGAACATCCAGAGCCCTGTCGCCGAATTTATCGACTATGAGCGCCGCAGTGGCGGGTCCTATGCCGCGCACGGTGCCTCCTGCAAGATATTCGTATATCTCCGGTGCGGAGGTTGGCAGCGTGCGGCTGCACTGTTCTATCTTGAACTGCTTGCCGTGCTGGGCATGGGTCATCCACGCTCCCTCGGCGGAGATCATTTCGCCCGGAGCTATGTACGGAAGGCATCCGACCGCCGTGATCGTCTGCCCGTCGTCAAGGTCTATGCGCACAACGCCGTATCCGTTTTCGTCGTTTCTGAATATTACGGCCGCAACGCTGCCGTTTATCTCGCTTAGTTCCTGCATTCTATCCGTCCTCTGTGTATTCTATGCACCTGTACTGTGCTTGAAAGCGCTTTGCAACGCTGCGGGTCAGCTCATCCGGAGCATTGGCAGATATGAGTATATCTGCTTTCAATGTTCCGTTTTCGCGCAGCCATATGAGACTTCTGAGCGTGTACTCTATCGCCGGTTCCGCGCCGTTTATGCGCAGTATCATCCTTGCGTCAGTATTCTTTCCAAGTCTGACCGGAGTGAGCAGCAGCCCCTTTACCGACCAGATGATAAACCACAGCACCGCTGCCGCCGCAAATCCGACCGCAATATAAACCGTCATTTTCACCCCTCCCGTATCATTTTACGGGAGGAATGCCCGATCTGTTAAAGCATCTTTTTAAGAAATTGCCCTGTATAGCTCTCGGGCGTTTCGGCACACTGCTCGGGAGTGCCCTCGAAAACGAGCGTTCCGCCGCCGTCGCCGCCCTCGGGTCCGAGGTCGATGATGTAGTCGGCGGTTTTAATGACATCAAGGTTATGCTCTATTATGACCACCGTGTTTCCGGCATCGGCAAGCTTGTCGATGATATGGAGCAGCTTGTGCACATCCGCCATATGAAGTCCCGTGGTCGGCTCATCGAGGATATACACCGTTGAGCCCGTGCTGCGGCGCGAAAGCTCGGTAGCGAGCTTTACTCGCTGTGCCTCGCCGCCGGAAAGCGTTGTGCTCGACTGCCCGAGCTGGACATAGCCGAGCCCGACCTCATAGAGCGTGTCGAGCTTTGCCTTGAGCTTTGGCAGGTTTTCAAAGAATGTGCACGCCTCTTCAACTGTCATTTCGAGAATATCGCTTATATTTTTGCCCTTATAGCGCACCTCGAGCGTTTCTCTGTTATAGCGTTTGCCCTTGCACACCTCGCAGGGTACATAAACATCCGGCAAAAAGTGCATTTCTATCTTCTGAACGCCGTCGCCCTTGCAGGCTTCACAGCGTCCGCCCTTGACATTGAAGGAAAACCTTCCGGAGTTATAGCCGCGCAGACGCGCATCCTCGGTAGACGCGAACAGCTCTCTTATGTCGTTAAACAGCCCCGTGTAGGTTGCAGGATTTGATCTCGGCGTTCTTCCTATGGGGCTCTGGTCAATGTCTATGACCTTGTCGATGTCGTCGATGCCGCTTATGCCCGCGCATTTTCCCGGTTTTACCTTTGCTCTGTTTTTCTTCTGAGCAAGGGTCTTGTACAGTATCTCGTTTACAAGGCTTGATTTGCCGCTGCCGGAAACACCGGTAACGCAGGTTATAACGCCCTTGGGTATCTTCACATCTATGCCCTTGAGATTGTGCTCGGCTGCACCGTGAACGGTGATAAAGCCCTTATCGGCGCTCCGCCGCTGCGCGGGTACAGGGATTTTTCGCTTGCCGCTGAGGTACTGCCCCGTGAGCGACTCCGGGCAGGCGCATATATCGCTGACACTGCCGGCACAAACAACATTGCCGCCGTGCACTCCCGCTCCGGGACCTATATCGACGATATAATCGGCAGCACGCATGGTGTCCTCATCGTGCTCAACGACAATAAGCGTATTGCCGAGATCGCGCAGATCCATGAGCGTTTTCAAAAGCTTTTCGTTATCGCGCTGGTGAAGTCCTATGCTCGGCTCATCGAGGATATACAGAACACCCGTGAGCGATGCGCCTATCTGCGTTGCAAGCCTTATGCGCTGGCTCTCGCCGCCCGACAGCGTTGCCGCACCGCGTGAAAGGCTCAGATACTGCAGGCCGACATTTTTAAGGAAGCCCAAACGAGCTTTTATCTCCTTGATTATCCTGTCGGCAATTATATGCTCTTTTTCGCTCAGCTCAAGTCCGTCAACAAAATTTATCGCCTCAATGACCGACATATCGCCCATTTGGGCAATGTTTATGCCGCCTACGGTGACGGCGAGCGCTTCCTTGCGAAGCCGCTGACCGCCGCAGTCGGGGCACCTGACCTCGGACATGCACTCTTCTATCTCCGCGCGCATTGCCGGACTCTGCGTTTCGTAGTACCTACGCTCAAGGTTATTGCATATGCCTTCAAACGGGCGCGAGAACTTGCCCGCAAACGAGCTGTTCTTGCGCTCTCTTTCATACGAAAGGTCAAGCGTTTCGCCCTTTGTGCCGTAAAGAAGAATATCCTTTACTCCCTTGGGCAGATCGCATATGGGCGTGTCGAGCGTAAACCCGTATTTCTCGGCAAGAGCATTGTAATACATTGCTGCGATGGAGTCGGCACCCGAGCTCCAGCCGGTGGCGTTTATTGCGCCGCCGGATATGCTCAGGCTGTCGTCCGGAATTATGAGCTCCGGATCGACGAGAAGCTGCATACCGAGTCCGTCGCACTTGGGGCAGGCTCCGTAAGGCGTGTTGAACGAGAACATTCGCGGCGTGAGCTCTTCAATGGATATACCACAGTCGGGACAGGCGTAGTTCTGGGAAAACAGCATCTGCCTGTTCTCGCCGACTATATCCGCAACAACAAGCCCGTTTGCCAGAGCCGCCGCCGTTTCGACCGAGTCGGCAAGCCGGCGGGATATGCCGTCTTTTATCGCAACTCTGTCAACGACGATCTCTATCGTGTGCTTTTTGTTTTTATCAAGCTCAATATCCTCGCTGAGCTCGTACATGCTGCCGTCTACGCGAACGCGGACATAACCCGAGCGGCGGGCATCTTCAAACACCTTGACATACTCGCCCTTGCGTGCGCGCACGACAGGCGCGAGTATCATGAGCTTTGTGCCGCTTGGCAGCAGCATAAGCTGGTCGATTATCTGGTCAACGGTCTGCTGCCGGATCTCCTTGCCGCATTTGGGGCAGTGCGGCTTGCCTATGCGAGCCCACAAAAGGCGCATATAGTCATATATCTCCGTTACCGTACCGACGGTAGAGCGCGGGTTGCGCGATCCGGTTTTCTGGTCGATGGATATTGCCGGAGAAAGTCCCTGAATATAGTCGAGATCCGGCTTGTCCATCTGCCCGAGGAACTGACGGGCATACGAGGACAGGCTCTCGACATACCTGCGCTGACCCTCGGCATAGATTGTGTCAAACGCAAGGCTCGATTTGCCGCTGCCGGATACTCCCGTCATGACGATGAGCTTATTGCGAGGTATCTCAATATCAATGTTTTTAAGGTTATTGACTCTTGCGCCTTTAATTTTTATATAATCAGTCATTTTCGCTTACCAGTTCTGCAAAATTTGCACGCGTGAGCTTCGCCAGATCCTCCGGCGCAAGCTCTACCTGATACCCGATCTTTCCGGCACTGACCATCATGGTCGGATAATTGAGCGCGCTTTTATCTATAAATGTCTTGTACTGCTTTTTCATGCCTATCGGCGAGCATCCGCCGCGCACATACCCCGTCAGTGCATTTATCTCGCTGACATGGATCATCGCTATCGACTTCTCCCCCGCCGCCTTTGCCGCCTTTTTAAGGTCGAGCTCGCCGGTGACCGGCACATCGAAAACATATATTGCCTTGCTCGCGCCGCGCGCGACAAGGGTCTTGAAAACCTGCCCCGGCTCCTGACCGCAGAGCTTTGCGACGGAGACACCATCCACCGCGTCGTCACCGTGCGGGTATTCATGCGGCGTATAGCTCACTTTCTTCTGCTCAAGAAGGCGCATGACATTGGTTTTCTGCTCTTTCATATCGGGCTCCTCCACATTGTGCATAATAAAATATTATACCTCGAAAACGCCTATCTTTCAATACAAAAAGGACTTCCGAAAACTCGGAAGTCCAAATCTCATCTAATTCAGATCAGTCTTTCTGAAATCTTGCCAGCAGATTTTCCGTGCTGCCGTCGAGTATCTTGATATAACGCTCGGTGTCGTGCTCGTCAATCTTCGGCATACCCATGTCAAACCACTGGGAGATCCAGCCGATAGCGGCGTTCACATAGAAATCACACACGAACTCCAGATCCGACCACTCGATGTTCTTGCCCTCTGCGCAGATGACCGCAAAGCTGTGTACACAATAGTGCAGGCGGCCCTTGAAGTATCTCAGCAGATACGAGCGGTTCTGTGAGTTGAAGATGTTCAGGACAAAGGTGCGATTATCCATGAGATACTGGAACCACTCGATAACATTCTCGCGCCACTTGTCATAATAGATCTCGTGCGGAAGAGCCTTATTCGTATCTTCCTCGAACACCCACTCGAGCAGATCATAAACATCGTCAAAGTGATAGTAGAAGGTCTGACGGTTAACGCCGCACTCCTCAACAAGATCTTTGACCGTTATCTTATCTATGGGCTTTACGGACAGCATTTTCTTCAAGGCATTCCCCAGAGCTTCTTTTGTTGAGCTTGCCATATCTATTACCTCTCTTACTAATACAGCATATTATTTGTTATAACTATATCATATGTCCAGCGAAAATGGTAGCTTTATATTTAAATTTTTCTCGAAATATGTTTAAATATAAGCATCTATAACCGTATACAGGGTGATGTTGATGGAAAATTTCAATCACAGCGTCGGCAGATACGCTCCAAGCCCAAGCGGAGTAATGCATTTGGGAAACCTCGCCTCATGTCTGTTGGCATGGCTCGATATAAGAAAACTCGGCGGCAGACTCATATTCCGCATGGAGGATCTCGATCCGGACAGGAGCCGCGCAGAATACGCAGAGAGCATTGCCTCGGCATTATCCGCGCTCGGGCTTGACTGGGATGAGGGGTATCCCGACAGCGGGTATTCCCAGCGCGAACGCACTCCGCTTTATGAGGATATATTTGAAATTCTCCTGCGCCGTGGTATGCTTTACCCCTGCTATTGCAGCCGCAGCCGCAGGCTTGCGCATGGCGAAAAATGCCGGTGCCGCGAGCTTAGCCCCATGCAGCGGCAGGACCTCTACAGGCAGGGCAGAAAGTGTGCGTGGAAAATAAAGGTGCCTGATAAGCGCATAAGCTTTACCGACGGGCATTACGGCAGCTTTACGGAGAATATAGCGGACTCGGGCGATCTTATCATAAGGCGCTCGGACGGCGTTTTCGCCTATCAGCTCGCCGTTTCGTTCGACGACATGGACATGGGCGTTGACCGCGTTGTGCGCGGGCGGGATATTCTTCCGTCAACGGCTCGGCAGATATGGCTCATATCCGAGCTTGGCGGAAAAGCTCCGGAATATTGCCACGCTCCACTGCTCATCACCGGCGGTGATCGCAAGCTGTCAAAGCGCTTCGGCGACCTCGGCACGGACAAATTGCTCGAAAGGTATTCTCCCGAGGAGCTTATCGGGTACCTCGGTGCGCTGCTCGGCATATCCGACGGTGCCTCCGTGAGAGCAAGCGATCTCATTGACGACTTTGACTGGAGCAGGGTCATAAAAAACGATATTCTTATAGAATGAACCGGCAGTCAGTGCACCGCGCCAGAATATACGGACAGCACAAAAAAGCCCCCCTATGCAGGAAAATAAGAATTAACACACTGGCACCGCAATTCCAGCGGTGTCAGTTTTGTTTTTGTTTGAATGCGCTGGTTGTTGTAGAAATAGA
>SFLE01000020.1 GCA_004553495.1 Clostridiales bacterium
CGCATTTTTGCTTGTATTATTTTTCTCTTTTCCCTCTTTTTTCTCCATCCCTACGCAAAAACGCCGGAGCACATCTTGCGACGCACTCCGGTGGATTTAATTATTGCATTTCTAACCGTCCTCTGACGGTTCGTCAGGGATATATTCAAGGATACGCTTGGAGTTTTCTGAATACCACACTGTTCCACTGCCTCCATCTTCTGGCAAGCCAATTATTTCACTGCCATCTTTGGTATAGTCAAGAACGAGCTTCTCTCCATCATCGGTTATCAGAATAATCATTTCTCTTCGCGGACTTCCTTTTGACGCTGGAGCAACCTCTATTGTATATTTCCCATGAGCCGACAAATAATGTTCTCCGACAATATCCTTGATTATTGGAACTACACTCGGCAAAACATAGCAACACAAGAATATTGCAACCAATATGAACCCTGTGCTGATGTCCTCCCATGTCTTGCCTTCACTTCGCTTCATCTTGATCTTTGTGGTCATATACCAAATTTCCGGAATCAGACAGATAACAACTATGACCGCCAAAAACTTTAATTCAAAAGACACGGTGCTCCAGAGCATATCGGTGTAGGCTGAAAAATCCATTGCTGTCACCCTCTCTCCATGCGTGGTATCGCTTGCGCTATGTTTCCATAATTTTTCTCTATGCCGTTAACTATATTATGATTTCCGAGGAAATACAAGCATTTTTGATAAGGGTGCAAAACGGCGGTCACAGGCGGTGGGAATGTTAACAGGCATCTTGAAAAATGTATAAATATTTGATATTATGAGGTGTCTGAAAAAATCCCGTCGGAAAACATCTTGCTGTGCCGGCGCAAAACAGAATATCGGGTTGGACGGCACGCTCCGCTGCGGCGGGGCAACGCGGAATGGGGTGAAATTCCCCGCGAGTGGGTCACTGTGAAGACGCGCGGATAAAACCGCTGCGGATAAGTCAGATACGCGGCCGTTCGGTCAGGCACCTGCCGTCACCGGGATCGCCGCTATTACACGCCAAGGGGTCAGTACGCCCTTTTGCAAGTGATAAGCCTGCACCGCCACGGCGGTACAGGCTTTTTCTTTTGGGATAAATAAAAACAGTAAGGAGAAAACGCATGAAAAAACGCATTATCTCGTTTTTGCTGACAGTGCTCATGGTCATGAGTCTGCTGCCCGCTTCCGTATTTGCGGCAGCCCCGACCGTCAGCAGCTTCTTCGAGGACCTGCCCATTTCCGCGGATCCCGGCACGGGTACGACGGCGTGGAAGGGATCGACATTGGACGGCGAAAGCGTCCTTATGTCAGGCAGCAAAGGTAAATCCCGCTCAACCAGCACCCTGACGCTCACTTTCACCGACGACACCCATCTTACATTTGAGTACAAGGTATCGTCCGAGGATGACAGTGACAAATGCACGATAAAGCTCGGCGACACCGTCCTCGTTGATGAGGAGAGCGGTGATCAGGACTGGAAGGGTCTTGAGGTAGACGCAAGCAGCGGTGACAAGCTCACCGTTACATACAAAAAAGACAGCGCGGTCGATAAGTACGACGACTGCGTTTACCTGCGCGGCTTTACCGCCGGCGGGGCGCTTATCGTCACCTTCCACAACGGCGACGACAGCTACACTCAGAAGGTGTTCGGCGGCAAGGGCACTCTGAAAGCCACTGCCTTCACCAGCACCGACAAGATATTCGCCGGCTGGGCAACCGCCGAGGGCGGCGATGTTGCGTACAAGGACGGCGCTCAGATAGAGCTTACCGATAACATCGACCTCTATGCCGTGTGGTCGGCAGCGTTCGCGGTAACATTCAATGACGGCAGCAAGGAATCCGTCGTTCTGGTACCGCAGAATGAAGCCATCGGCAGCAGAATACCCGCCGACCCCGCCAAAAAGGGCTATATCTTCGGCGGATGGTTCTGCGATGAGGCACAGCTCACAGCCGAGACCGTTATCGGCGCAGATGCCACCTATACCGCGAAATGGACTCCGATAACCTACACCATTGCCTTTAACGCAAACGGCGGCGAGGGCAGCATGGACAGCATCACCGCTGCCTATGACGAGGAGGTCGCTCTCCCCGAGAACGCCTTCACCCGCGCTGGATACAGCTTTAAAGGCTGGGGAAGCTACTTCGGCACATCTGCCGTCACCTACAAGGGCGAGGATACCGTCAAGAACCTTGCCAGCGTGCAGGACGCGACCGTCACGCTCTATGCCGCATGGAAGGGCGTCCCCGTAAATGTTACTCTTAAGCTCAACTATGAGGGCGCGGAGGACATCACCCGCACCGGCGTTGTCGGCGAAAACTATAACTATATCGCCACCGGCACCGGCGCAAAGCTTGACTCCATTAAGGATCCCGTCCGCACGGGCTACATCTTTGACGGCTGGTTCGACGCGGCTGAGGGCGGCAATGAAATCAGCCTGTCCTATAAGCTCACCGCCGCCGACGCAGAGAACGGCTTTGTCATGTATGCCCACTGGACGAAGGGCATCACCGTTCATTTCGACGGCAACGGCTATAAGGGCACCATCGCGGACAAGACTGTGACGCCCGACAAGGTGTACAGCAGTCTGCCCTCCTATACCAACAGCTATTACTGCCCCACAGGCAAGTATCTTGACGGCTGGTATATAAAGAACGAGGACGGCTCCTTCGGCGACGCCGTCACGAAGGACACCGTGTTCACCGGCGACGAAGTAACGCTCATCGCAAAGTGGCGCGATCCGCAGTATGTCATCAAGTTCAACATCAAGGACAGCGACAAGAGCACCACCGGCACGATGGCCGATCAGGTTGTCCCCTTCGGGCAGGACGCCGCGCTGACGAAGTGCGCCTTCTCCCGCGAGGGCTATGAGTTCGTAGGCTGGGGCACCAGCAGCTCCGGCTCCACCGTCGCCTACGCCGACGGCGCCACCATCAACCGCGCGTGGGACGATGACTACTGGGACGGCAGCTCGGACAACGAGACGTTTAACCTCTACGCCATCTGGACGGAGAAGAAGTCCCCCGAGCAGACTGCGGCCGAGGAAAAGCTCGATGCAGCCGAGACCGCCATCACCGGCAACTACACCCCCGCCTACGGCACAGACGAAAATGCCCTGACCATGATCCGCGCCAAGCTGGCCGCCGCCGGGATCACGGATGTCACCGTAACGATGAAGGAGGCTGCTTACAGCAGCTATAACTATGTCGGCATCACCGCCGACGGCACCATTCAATATAAGTGGAACGGAAACGGCTCCACTCCCGCCGCAAGCGGCACGGTCCGTCCGGTGCTTATACTTACCTGCACCGGCGCCGACGGCAAGACCTTTACCAAGGAGTCGGACGAGTGTCTGTTCTATATTCCTCTTGACGAGGCAAAGGCAACGGAGGCTCTGAATAAGGTCGCCGACCGCATCTCAGTTCCCGAGACCATAGAAAGCGCCGACGACCTGACCTCTCTTGCAAAATACCCTCTCAAGGAAGGCGTTGACGAGACCAAGGTAGATTACAACAGCAGCAGCGATCTCGAGCTCTGGTCTACCGCGACATGGACCTCGAGCGACAGCAGCATGATCTCCATCACCAGCGTTGACTACCCCTCCTTCTCCCCCTACAAGGTAACCGTGTCCATCCCCGAGAAGGATACTAAGGTGACTCTTACGCTCACACTGGTATATAACGGACACGAGGATCTCAAGCTTGTAAGGACCTACACCGTTAATGTCAAAGGCAGCGTTCAGATCCCCGATTTCAGCTATGCCGATCTTATCGACCTGGTTCTCGACGAAGTGGGTCTTAAAAACTTCAACACCGGCGCAAAGCTTGACGCCGCCAATGTCACCTCCGACATTCAGTTCCCGACCACCAATGACTTCGCCCGCATCTCCTACAGCCACTATGAGAAGTCCTTCGACGGCAAGTTCACCCCGATACTTCTATGCACCGACAATGACAGTGTGGTAGTCTCGGCAGACCCCTCTGTCGCAAATGTCGCGCGCATGGTAACCTACCGTCCGCTGCCCGGCAAGGATGCGCAGACGGTCACCGTAACGATAAAGATACTTGACCTTCCCTCCGGCGAGGGCAAGGATTACGAGAACATGACCGTTCTCGCCAGCAAGGACATAACCCTTACGGTGCAGCCGTTCGAGCAGTCCGAGCTCGACGCCGCAGCAGCGTTCATGAAGAAGGTCTGCACTCCCGAGGTCTACTGGGAGGGCATCCGCTCCGCGAATAAGGATAAGGACAATGTCACCTCCAATATGAGCTCGTTTATCGAGATCGTTCCCAACGGCGACGGCTACAAGTTTATCCGCAACCAGGAGGACTACAACTTTGCAGGCGTGGAAGCCGATGATATTCCCGGCTGGTACGACTCGCAGATATACCGCTGCTTCCGTTCGAGCGTTCCCTGCGTTATCTCCCACGAAAACCTGCTGATAACACAGCCGAAGTATAACACCGAGGTCACCATCGACAGCGTTCTCACCTACACCGAGTACGCAAAGTACTACGAGAAGTTCGGCTCCGATCCCGCTTACGAGCAGTTTGAGCAGTTCTATCAGCAGCCCGTTTCGGCGACCGTTACCGTTATTGGCACCGAGGGCATACCCGATCCCGACACTCAGCCCGTTGCCGTTACCGTCAACATCGACGGCAGCATCGGCAGCAAGCTGTTTAAGAGCATCCCCGATGCGGCATTCACCGCGGCAAAGGGCGATCACAAGACCGCAGCGGACGCACTGCTTGAGATATTCAAGCAGAACGGCTACACCTACAACGGAACTACCGGCTATATAAGCGGCGTTACCGACGCAAACGGCGTTGCTCTTATAGCGGGCGACAGCGCCCACGGTCCGTGGTCCGGCTGGATGTTCACCGTTAACGGCGAAATGCCCATAAAGAGCACCGACCCTGATACCGGCAATATTCTTTACGCGACTCTGGCTGATTACGAGCTTAAAAACGGCGATGTTCTCCGCTTCTACTTTGTAAACTGCCCCACCGACGACGGCGATCATATCTGGGATGACGGCGAAGTAACGCTCAAGCCCACCTACAACCGTGCCGGTGAAAAGACCTACACCTGTGAGGTCTGCGGCGGCACCCGCACCGAGGAGATTGCAAAGCTCGACAAGTGCAGCGGCGGCGAAAACTGCCCCAGCCGCGTCTTCACCGATGTGAACACCGATGGCTGGTACCACGAGGCGATAGATTTCGTAAAGCTGCGCAAGCTGTTTAATGGCACCTCCGATACGACCTTTGCTCCCGATGCTCCCATGACCAGAGGCATGATGGTCACCGTTCTGTGGCGTGCAGCCGGCTGCACCGAGGCGAAGTCCGCCTCCGGCTTTACCGATGTAGCCGACGGTCAGTACTACGCCGAGGCGGTAGCATGGGCAAAGGAAAACGGCATTGTTCTCGGCATCAGCTCAACAGAGTTTGCGCCCAATGCCAATGTCACGCGCGAGCAGCTCGTGGTGTTCATGTATCGCTATGCGAAGTTCTGCGGCGTTTCCGTTGAAAGCGGCGGAAGTCTCGACAGCTTCAAGGATAACGGCAGTCTGTCTGCATACGCAGCCGACGCAATGGCATGGGCTGTTGAAAACGGCATAATCACCGGTATCAAGGAAACCGACGGCTCATACCTTGTACCTCAGGGCAATGCCACCCGCGCTCAGGTCGCGGCGGTATTCATGAGATATGCCGACAACATAGGATAACAAGCGAAAAACTCTGACCCACGGGTCAGAGTTTTTCTTGACATTTCATTCGCTGAAACTATAATTGAGTAGTAATTTCAAGAAAGAAGAGATCTGTAATGCAGCCGCAAACTACGCCAAATCACATGGAGATATACTGGCACGATTATGCCAGCCAATTTGGTGAGACTCCCATAACGGAGGCGAGCCTGACCGAGAAGGCATCGGTCATAGGGCGAACCGGACTGCTGCTGCTCTCGTGCGGCACCGGAGCATGGCGCGTGCGAAACTCGATGAACGCCATCGCGTCGCAGCTCGGCATCACCTGCACCGCAAACATCGGGCTTTTGTCGATAGACTACTCCTGCTTTGACGGAAAGCACTGCTTTTCGCAGTCGCTGTGTCTGCATAACACGGGCGTTAACACCTCAAAGCTGAACCGTCTCGAAAGCTTTGTCGGCAGCTTTCCGGAAAAGTACGCCCATATGTCCGGCGAAAAGATACACTCCAAGCTTGACGAGATAGAAAAGCTGCACGGTCTGTACTCGCCTGTCGCCCTGGGGGTTGCGTCAGCCCTTGCGTGCAGCGCGTTTACATTCCTGCTCGGCGGCGGCGTTATCGAAATGATATGCGCATTCATAGGAGCCGGTATGGGAAATTATATTCGCTGCGAGCTCAACCGGCGGCGCTTAACGCTGTTTCTCGGCATAGTTTTGTCGGTGTCAGCCGCGTGCCTTATCTACACGGGCGCTCTGAAGCTCGGTGAGATACTGCTTTCCGTTCCGACGCAGCACGAAGCCGGATACATATGCGCAATGCTGTTTATCATTCCTGGCTTTCCGTTTATAACGAGCGGCATCGACCTTGCAAAGCTCGACCTGAGGAGCGGTCTCGAGCGTCTGTCATACGCGCTTATCATAATAGTCGTTGCTACCCTGACGGCGTGGGTCATGGCGCTTATCCTCGGACTTGAGCCGGTGAATTTTCCGCCGCTTTCAATATCGCCGGTGCTCCTGTTTTTCCTGCGGCTTGCCGCGAGCTTCTGCGGCGTTTTCGGGTTTTCCGTCATGTTCAACAGCTCGGCAAAGCTTGCAGCCATCGCCGCCGCCATAGGTGCAGTTGCAAACACGCTGCGGCTTGAGCTTGTCGATATTGCGGCATTACAGCCAGCACTCGCGGCGTTTATCGGCGCGATGTCAGCCGGCATCCTCGCATCCATGATAAAAGGACGGCTGGGCTATCCGAGAATAGCGATAACCGTTCCCTCGATCGTCATAATGGTCCCCGGACTCTACATCTACCGCGCGGTATACAATCTCGGCATAATGTCGCTCACGGCATCATCCACATGGTTTGCCTCGGCAATGCTTATAATACTCGCGCTGCCCATGGGGCTTATATTTGCGAGAATACTCACGGATAAGATGTTCCGATACTGCACATAAGGATATAAAAAAACCTGAAAGCCTTAACTTTCAGGTCTTCAAAGTTGGTGGAGAATAGCAGACTCGAACTGCTGACCTCTCGCGTGTGAGGCGAGCGCTCTAACCAGCTGAGCTAATTCTCCGCAGCTTTTGTATTATAGTGCGGGATATTTTCATCTATCAGTCGAATTTCGGCTGCTTTTCGTAATCTGTATACTCGCGGTCGAACTTCTTCTCCTCGGGCAGCAGATCGAGACCGATGGTGCCGCCGGGGTTCATGTTGTACTTCGGGTCAAAGTAGTTTTTGAGCACCTTGAACACGCCGTATTCCTTCTCGCCGATGTAGCCCTCAAGCCACGGCGCGAACATCTTGCCGATGCCGTGATGATGGCTTATGGATGCGCCTGAGCGCTGGATGGCATCGAGGATGGTGGTATGGTATGCCTTGAACGCCTTCTCGTCCTGCATCTTTGTGAGGAAGATGAAGTAGAGGTTTGCGCCCTGCGGGTAGCAGTGGGACATATGAGTGGTCACAACGGTGTTCGGCAGAGCATGGCAGACCTTGCGCACATCAAGGTGCACCTGCTCCATATTAGACCAGTTGACGGTACATTCGAGGGTGTCGGTTGTGATGCCGAAGTCCATGAGCGTATCGCGCAGATACGGGTCGTTGAAGCGTCCTTTCTCCCAGCTTTTGGTGACATAGCCGGTCAGGGGCAGACCGCCGTGGGCGCGGGCGATCTTTGAGATATTCTTTGCGACATTCTTGGAATAGCCCTTTTCGCCGTCGGTGAAGCCGAGGAAAAGGCAGCGCTCCATGTCCTTATATCCGAGCTTATCGAGCAGCGGGTAAAGCGGAGTGTCGTCAACATTATAGAGTCTGAGCATCATGCTCGTCTCTTCCTGGTCGGACAGGCGGAACACGGAGGAGTAGCCGCACTCGTGCTGCATCATCTCGCGGGCAGCCTTCATTGCCTCGTCCCATGTCTTGAAAATGTAAGAAAATCTCTTGCGGTTTTCGGGCATCCAGCGGAAGATCTTGAGCGTGACCTCGGTGAGGACGCCGAAGGTGCCCTCGGAGCCCATCATTATCTGATTAAGGTCGGGACCGCATGCCTCGCGGGGATAGTGGCTAGTCTGAATGCTGCCGATGGGGGTGGCGTACTTCTGACTGAGCACTATATCCGCAATGCAGCCATAGTAGGTGCTGTTCTGACCGGCGCCACGCGTTACCGTCCAGCCGCCGACAGAGGAATACTCAAAGCTCTGCGGGAAGTGACCGCAGGTGTACTGGCGCTTTGCGCCGAACAGCTCGGGAGCGTTCTGAAGGGTCTTTTCAAGGTCGGGGCCGGACATACCGGCCTGAACGGTGATGGTTTGGTCGATCTCGTTAAAGGAGAGCACCTTGTTAAAGCGCTTTCTCATGTCGAGCGAAATGCCGCCCTTTATGGGCTCAACGCCGCGCGTTACGGAGCTGCCGCCGCCATAGACATACAGGGGAATGTCATGCTCGGTGGAATATGCAACAATCTTCTCTACCTGCTCGGTGGTGTCGGGATAGAGAACAACATCGGGAACGGAGTCGATGACCTTATGGCGCAGACGGAGAATGTCATACGCTGTGAAGCCGTATGCAACGGCAAGACGGTCGTAGTCGGAAACGGAGAAGCCCTCTTCTCCGACTATCGCCTTGAGCGCATCAAGATGCTCCTGCGCGAGCTTAACGGGATGGTCGGACAGATCGACCTTATCAAAGCCTATATCGTCGGAGTACTCCTTGAAGTCATCGTCGGTGAGCTTAAAGACTTCCTTCATCATCTTGTAAAGCGATTCCTTGGGGAACTTGAAAAACTCGGGATCGCCCCAGCGGAAGATGGAGCGGTAGCTGTCCTTGGGAGCGGGGGTTTCTACCCATTTGGGCTCGAAGCCCTCGTACTTCTTATGGCTCATCAGATCATATTCCTTTCTTTGAGGTTGTTCATCGTTGCGTACAGGGGTCTTACATTCTTATAGATCTTGCGGTAGACCTTATTGTACATATTCATGTAAACTTCGTGATTCTTGGGATCGGGCGTGAACACATCCTTCTCGTGGACCATGCTCTTTATCGCCGCATCAAAGCTGTCGAACTCGCCCTTTGCGACAAATGCGACCATGGCTGCGCCCAGCGAGCACGCCTCGTGCGTGTGGATGCGCTTTACCGGCAGTCCGAAGGTGTCGGCAAGGATCTGGCAGGCAAGGTCGCTCTTTGAGCCGCCGCCGCCGACATACAGCTCGGTTATATGCTTTTTGCCGCGCTTTTCCATGCTCTTCATGGACATATACAGCTCAAGGCAGATGCCCTCGATTATCGCGCGGTAGATGTGATATTTCGTGTGGTAGTCGGAAAAACCGATTATCGCGCCGTAGGAATCGGGCTTGAGGACATCGGGAGTCCAGTAGGGCTGGAGCATAAGTCCCTGACAGCCGGCAGGTACGGCGGCTGCTTTCTTGTTGAGGATCTCCTCGGGCGATACGCCGAGCTTTTCAGCCTCTTCCTTATCCTTGTCGCCGAATTCCTTTATAAACCAGTTCAGCATCCAGAAGCCGCGGAACACCTGGATCTCTGGGTTCCACGCCTTGTTTATAACTGCGGGGTAGGACGGCAGGAACGCCTGCGGCTCGAAATACTTTTCCGAGTACATCTCTATAGTAGAGCTCGTGCCGAACGAGATGGATGCCTTCTCCGGACTTGCAACGGAAAGGCCAAGTGTTTCGCACGCCTTGTCAGCGCCCGTTGCGATAAGCGGCAGACCCTCGGGCGCGCCGGAGAGCTCCGCTGCTTCCTTCGTTATGTAGCCGAGCACCTCGCCGGAGGGGATAAGCTCGTACAGTCTGTCCTGCGGAACATCGAAGAAGCAGCGGGTCAGATCGTTTTCCTTCATCCAGCGCTTTTTCTTGTAGTCCATGGGGATGTGTGCGATCGTATTTGCCGGAGTGTCGGCAAGTCTGCCGGTCATGCGGTAGTTAAGGTACGCGGGCAGGCAGACTATCTTCTTCGTGCGCTCCCAGACCTTGGGTTGCTTCTGGCGCACCCAGTTGACCTTCGAGGTGCGGTAAGCGATCTTTGTGCCCTTGCCCATTCCGATAAGCTCGAACAGAGCCTCCTTCCACAGGGGGAAGGGGTCGTCAAAAACGCACTTGCGCGCATCGAGCCAGTGGATTATATCGCGCGTGGGCTTGTAGTTCTCATCGAGGAAAACGAGGGTATCGCGGATAACGGTGACTGCACAGGCAATAATGTCGGGCACCTTGTCGGCGTTTCTTGCCATGAGCGCCTTGCTCGCAGTGCACATACTTTCAAAATAGAAGTCGGTTTTCTGCTCTGCCCAGCCCGGACGCTGCCGGAAATATGGCTCGGCATACTTGACCTGCTCCTTATCGACGATATTACCCCGCTTATCAACGAGGATGGCTCTCGTGCTCTGGGTCCCTACATCGTAGGTCAGGATGAGTGGGTTATTCATTTTGCTCCCTCCGATACGGCATTTATATTCTGTTTTAATAAATCGCTTGTTGATATTACATCGACGCCGAGACCGAGCACATTCTCGATAACGACATCTCCCCTGCCGATACGCTCCCTGAGCGTTACGGCATTTATCTCGCGCATAACATCGAATATTTTTTCTTTGGGAATATCGTCGGACACTCTTACGGGCAGTACAGGACAGCCGGCGAACACGGTCTTAACGGTTGAGCATATGGTGCGTTTTGGCGCTGTCATCTCGCTTATGGCAAACGCCTTGCCGCGCGGGCAGGTGTTACCGGTGACGATATACTCGCCGTCCTTTTCCTCGACCGTAAGCCGGCAGCCTCGGGGACAGCCGATGCACACGAGCTGCTTCATTTTACCACCTCTATCTCAAAACGGACATCGCTGTTTTCGTCAATTCCGAACTTTGTCATATCCAGTGTGAGCTGCTGCATCTCGGGCGGACGCAGGAACGGATATGTCTTTTTCCATACCTCTTCCCCGCTGACTTTAAGGCGCAGCGTGCTCTTATCAACGACCTTTTTCGAGCGAAAGTAAAACACCGCTTTGGAGTTATCCGCGTTCAGGTCGAGCTGCTGCGGAACGAGGTACAAAAACTCATCGCCTATGTTTATATCTACCCTATTTTGTTCGGCAGCGCAATATGCGGCGGCGTTTCTGCCCGCCTCCTCGCCGGATTCGGACACGAAATCGACAAGGTCGTTTACATGCAGCGCGTTGCCGCAGGAGAATATGCCGGGTACTTTTGTCATGAGCTGTGCATCGCACACGGGTCCGCCGGTGTGACGGTCAAGCTCAACGCCGAGGCTTTGGGCGAGCTCGTTTTCGGGAATGAGTCCGACGGAAACGATGAGTGCATCGCACTCTATCCTCTCGGCGGTCTCCGGTATCGGCTTATAGCTTTCATCGACCGCGCACACCTCTACGGCTTCGAGCCTGTCATTGCCGAACACGCGCGTTACGGTGTGGCTGAGGTGGAGCGGTATATCATAATCGGTAAGGCACTGGTGGATGTTTCGGGTAAGTCCCGAGGGAGTGGGATTTATCTCGTAAACTCCGAGCACCTGCGCGCCCTCGAGCGTTAAGCGGCGCGCCATTATAAGTCCTATATCGCCGCTGCCGAGTATAACGCACTTTTTCGTCGGCATAACGCCGAGCCGGTTGGTGAAATGCTGCGCGGTTCCGGCGGTGAAAACGCCTGCCGGACGCGTTCCGTGGATAAACACCTGCTTTGCGCTTCTCTCTCGGCAGCCGGTGGCAAGCACAAGGCTTTTGCCGGTCACCGTTTTTAGTCCATCGCGCGATACAAGCGTTACGGCAAAACCCTCGTCCGTTTTTTCGGCGCGGGTGACAAATGTTTGACACTGCACCTGTATATCAGTCTGAGCGATCTTATCCATGAACCTCTCGACATACTCAGGTCCGGCAAGACGCTCTCCGAAGCGGCGCAGTCCAAACCCATCGTGAATGCACTGCTTGAGCATACCGCCGAGGCGCTCCTCTCGCTCAACGATGAGCACTCTTGCCCCGTTTTCGTCCGCCTCTGCCGCGGCTGCAAGTCCGGCAGGTCCGCCGCCGATAACTATTACATCTACATCAGTCATTTTCGCGGCTCCCCTTCTTGCTTTTAAATACTATGGGCGACTGCTCAGAGCTTTTTCTGACCTCCGTCAGCTCAACGCCGAGATATTCGGCGATTATCTGCGTAACGAGCGGCGAGCAGAACCCGCCCTGACACCTGCCCATGCCGGGTCGAACGCGCTTTTTAACTCCGTCGACCGTCGGCACGCACACGCTGCTGCGCAGTGCGTCGAGGATCTCGCCGCGGCTTACCTCCTCGCAGCGGCACACGATAACGCCGTAGTCGGGATTTTCCTTTATAAGCTGCGCGCGCTGTTCATCGTCCATCGCGGCAAGGTGCGGCGGTGCATGGCGAATGGGGTCAAAGCCCTCGTTTTTCTCCGCGCCGAGCTTTTGCGCCATATACCGGGCTACATCCTCAGCCACCGCCGGAGCGGTAGTGAGTCCGGGAGACTGTATGCCCGCTACATGGAATATATTTTTTGTTTTTCTGCCGGTCTCAATTATGAAGTCCTCTTCGTATGTAGGCGCGCGAACGCCGGTGAAGTAGGTTATTATATCGCGCTCGGTGAGGTTCGGCATCGTTATTTTCTGCTTTGCGAAAACGCGCTCGATGCTGTCGGGACCAGTCGCCGTGTTCTCCCGCTCGGGCGTTTCCACCGCATCAGGACCGATGAGCAGATTATCGTGCGCCGTGTGCAGAATGCCGCCGCCCTTTGTATGCGTATGTCCCGGGGTCTGGGCTCCGACTACGGACGCGATGGTGTTAAATCGCGCGCCGGTCTTTTTATCGAGAATGGAGTTTGTTCCGCGTCGGGGATGGATGCTGAAAAACCTGTCCTGCGCCATCTGCGCGACGACATCGGCGTAAACTCCCGCACAGTTTATGACCTGCTTGGGGTACACCGTGCCTCTGTTTGTGTAAACCGCTTTTATCTCGCCGTTTTCGACCTTCATGCCCGTAACGGCGGTGTTAAGCGAGATCTTTGCTCCGTTATCTACGGCGTTTTCGGCATAGCCGATAACGAGGTTATACGGGCTGACGCTGCCCGAGGACGGATTTGAGATTGCAAACGCGACATCCTTGGATATTTCGGGCTCCTGCTTTCTTATCTCATCGCCCAAAACGATGCGCGTGTCCTCAATGCCGTCAACATTTCTGCGCCACTGCGCATACAGCCACACAAAAGGCAGCCAGCTTTTATGCGTAAAGCAGGCATACTGACCGGTGCGCATAAAGGGCACATCAAGCTCGCGGCAGACATCGCCGTACATATGATTTGCCCTTCTTATATATTTATGCTTGAGCGTTCCCTTGGAAAGGTCAACGCCGGGGTGCACCTCGCCGTCGTTTCTGCCGGAGGCTCCGAGGGCAAGATCCGCTTCCTTTTCGAGCACCAGAATGCTCAGCTTATAGCGCGCAAGCTCGCGGGCGATAGAGCAGCCGGATATGCCGCCGCCGATTATGAGCACATCACACTTTTCGCCGTCAAGAGCGTCATCCTGCACCGACGGTATATGCATCTTCTCAGGCACGGCGTTTTTGAGCACGATGTCGTTAACGACATGGGTGCTCGAATGCGGCGTTGCAGCCGTCATTCCGGCATCGACTATGTCGTTCCAATCCTCCAGCTCGCCGCTGAGGACGATGCAGCCGTCTTTGAGCTCCGCCGTTACCCTGCCGTCGAATTTTTTGTTTAGCTTTCTGTTGATGTCATTTATGTTCACGAGAGCATCCTCATACACTGTGTATAGTTTCTTTCATTATACCGCATAAAAGCTTTTAGTCAATAGTCGTCAATTTTTTGACACGCTTCGACCGAGATGGTAACACTTTTGTTGTTGAAAATATGGCATCTGTATTGTATATTAGTTTGTACGGTAAAGTGAGGTGTTATATATAAATATTCTTTATTTAATAAATTTCGCTGGAAAGGCTGGGACGGAAAAGTATGTGTCAAACCTGATGCACATTCTTTCCGCACGGGGCGAAAAGTGCCATCTTGCGTATAATGTCGCCGGTCAGCTTTCGGAAACGATGAGCGCCGAGGGATACCCATGCTTTCAGCTTGAAATGGGTACACGCAAGGCGCTTTCGGCTGCAAAAAAGCTTGCGCGGTACTGCCGCGAAAACGAGATCGATGTCATCCATGCCCAGTATCCGATGGAAAATGTCATAGCGATACTGTCAAAGCTCTTTTATAAGAATGTGAAGGTGGTTTACACTAACCATCTTACCATATATCAGAGCACAAAGTGGAAGATACTAAACCGCGTATTCACTCCGTTTGACCACCGGGTAATAGCGGTATGCCGTCAGGGTGCCGACATAATGATTGCAAACGGAGTCAAAAAAAGCCGCATTCAGGTGGTGTATAACGGCGTTGAGCCCGCCGGTCAGCGAGTGTACGACCGCAGCTTTGCCCGCAGCTTTAATGTTCCGGACGAGACTTTTGTCATGTCCATCATGGCACGCTACGCTCCCGAAAAGGGTCTTCCGTTCCTGCTTGCATCACTCGCAAAGGTCCGGCGGAAAACGGACAAGCCGTTTGTCTGCTTCATTGCCGGTGACGGTGAGGAGTTTGACGATTTTGCCGTAATGTGTACGAACAGCAAAATGAGCGACTGCGTTATCCAGCTCGGATTCCGCCGCGATTCGGACAAAATGCTGCGCTCCTCCGACCTGTATCTGAACACAAGCTCCAAAAACGAGGCGATGAGCTTTGCGATACTTGAGGCAATGAATGCCGGTGTTCCGCTTGTGGTCACTGATGTCGGCGGAAACCGCGATCTTGCTCAGACTCACACGGTTTGCGGCAAGGTGCTTGATTACGGCGACAGCGACGGCTTTGCCGGCGCGATACTTGAGCTTATGGAAAACAGAGAGCTGCTGATGCAGTACTCCGACAATGCCATAAAAAAGGTCAGCGAGGAATTTGATCTTAACAAGCTGGCTATAGATGTCTTTGAGACATACAAATAATTTCACGAGGTAGAAAACATGATCGACAAAAATGGAAAACTTTTCGGCAAAATCAACATTATCGACCTGCTCATCATTCTCATAGTAATAGCTGCCGTTGTGTTCTTTGCAACCAAAATGTTCTCCCCTGCTCAGGAAAGCACCAAGGCAGACACTACCAAGGTCGCTATAACCTTCTACGCAGACGAGGCACCCATGAATGTCACCGATATGCTCGTTGAGGGCGCACCCTCCTTCGAGGAAACAACCAATGTAGGCTTCGGCAATGTCACTTCCTTCAGCTCCGAGGAGGCCTACGGCTGGATGAGCGACGCCGAGGGCAACCTCATAAAGGGGCCTCTCGTCGGTTATGAGTATCTGACCGTATCCGTTGAAGTCGACGGCAGTCTCAATGATAACGGCGTTTACCTCGGCGGCAGACTCTACTGCGTCGGCGCAAACTACACCATGCATTTCGGCAAGGTAATGGTATACGCCAAGATAACCAGCATAACCCCTGCGGAGTGATCCATGACTGAGTTTATCACTAAGGGGGTGACGCAAACTTGCAGTATGGTGCTATACTGACCACTCTTTACACGGCATGGCTGCAAAGCGGCTTCTTTGCCTTTCTGAGAAAAATACATGTACCTTTTAAAAACGCATATAACGACCTTGCGCTCGTAAAGCTTGCAAGGCGTCACGATTCGATGCAGGATAAATACGATCGCTCTCTTTTTGCGCGTATAATCAACTTCCTGCTCGATCTCATGCGGCGGATAATTGCCGCAATAGCAAATGTCCTGCGTCCCGCGTTTTCATCGAGCATTTTTGTCAAGCTGTGCAGCGGTTCTGTGTTTCTCAACTTTGAGTTTATGCTCGGAGCGTTCATATGCGGAATGTTCATCGCGCCGCACTCCTACTGGAGCAACTCATATGCCGTGCTTGCGGCATTTGGTTTCCTTGCGCTGTATCTTATCTTGGTCGGCTGCGGCAAGCGTAAGCTTTTGGCACCGTCCAAGCTCGGCCTGCCGCTTGCGATATTTGCAATAACGCTCGTTTTAAGCCTGCTGTTCAGCTTTGCGCGTGCCGACAGCGAGCGAATACTGCTGTTTTTCATTACAGCGTTCGTCCTTGCCTATGTCATTGCGGCGGATATTACCGAGGAAAAGCAGCTCACAAAGCTTATGGCTTTTATCTACATTGCCGTCATGCTGACTTCAATGTATGCGATAATCCAGAGAAAATTCGGACTGGTTTACGCCAGTGCATCGTTTACGGATCTTCTCATAAACTCCAATATGCCGGGCAGAGTTACCTCGACGCTCGATAACCCGAACAACTATTCGGAGTTTATCATTTTGTTTATGCCTTTGTGTGCGGCGTTTGCGGGCTCGCGCAAAAAGCCATGGCTCACGGTGCTGCTGTTTCTCGGGCTCGCGTTCCCTGCGGTCGGCATTTTGATGACCTACTCCCGCTCAGGTTGGATCTCACTGATGCTTGCGGCATTCGTGTACATCTGGCTCAGGAACAAAAAGCTCATTCCGGCGTTCATCGTACTTGCCGTGCTTGCCATACCGTTCCTGCCCGCAAGCATTCTTAACAGAATAACGAGCATATTCACGAGCTTCTTCGGCAGCGGCTATATGGACAGCTCGGCTTCCCACCGACTCAAACTCTGGGAGGCGGTCGGCTATATGATACGCGACTACGGTGTGACCGGCATCGGTCTGGGACCGAAGGCATTCGCGGCGGTATACCCGAGCTACTCCGTAATGGGCGCATCCGACGGCGCATACCACACGCAGTCGCTGTTTCTCGAGCTCATTGTCGAGGCAGGTGCGCTGGGGCTTATATCGTTTGTGTGGATGGCTCTGCGAAACATCAAAAACTGTGTTATCGCACACAGGAGCGCATCCGGCACCGTGTACTTTGTGCTTATCGCATGTGCGGCATCGTTCATCGGCATTGCGTTCTCGTGCATAGTCGAATACATCTGGTTCTATCCGAGAATACTGTTTGCATACTTTATTCTATTCGGAATATCGCTTGCCGCAATAAACATGGCAGCCGAACAGAAAAGCTGAAATATACAAAAACATCCGACCGGAGCTTTCCGATCGGATGTTTTCTTATTTACTTCGTTCCGAATATACGGTCGCCGGCATCGCCCAGTCCGGGGACGATATAGCCGTGCTCGTTGAGATGATCGTCGAGCGCCGCGACGAAAATGTCAACATCGGGGTGGTCTGCCTGCATACGCTCAACGCCCTCGGGAGCGCCGATGATGCACATGAGCTTTATATGCTTCACGCCGTCATCCTTCAGGAACTGGATCGCAGCGGAAGCCGAGCCGCCGGTTGCGAGCATGGGGTCAACGACAATGACATCTCTCTCATCGATGTCGGGCGGCATCTTGAAGTAATACTTCACCGGTTCAAGAGTCTCGGGGTCGCGGAACAGGCCGATGTGACCTACCTTGACATTGGGCATCATGCTGACCATGCCGTCTACCATGCCGAGACCTGCACGCAGGATGGGCACTATAGCAAGCTTCTTGCCGGCAATGCGTTTTACGGTCGCCGTTGCGACGGGAGTTTCGACCTGAACCTCTTCAAGAGGGAGGTCTCTCGTTGCTTCATAGCACATAAGCATTGCGATCTCGGAGATAAGCTCTCTGAACTCCTTAACGGATGTTCTCTTGTCTCTGAGGATGGACAGCTTGTGCTGGATAAGAGGGTGATCGAATACGCAAACCTTGCTCATTATTATTCTCCTTTTTAGTCCGCTCCGGTGAGGAGCCTATTTATATACACCGGCAAAACCGGTTTCTATACTACTTCATGCGTTCCTGACGCTCGCGCTCGGCCTGACTGAGACGCAGGTACACCGGCAGCAGATCGTCAGCCGTGCCGGCAGTCTTGTCCAGCGCGGCCATTGCAACGCCCCACGCGCTTTGATACACGAGGTTCTCCGGAGCCATGCGGCAGGCTATGCCGAGCTTTCTCATGTGCTCATATGTGAGCCGTGCCCCGTCGCCGACGAGGAAGGCGTTCTTCCCGTCTATCTCCTTTGCAAGCTCATCGAGGGCTATCGCGCGGTCGGCGCACAGCCGGTGCGGCTTACCGTCTTTTATCTCAAACAGCGCGTTATATACCTGGCTGCGCCTTGCGTCCATCACGGGGCAGACAACGCCGCCGGCGGACACACCGTGCCACGCCATTGCCTCAAGCGTAGAAACGCCGACGCACTTCTTACCCGATGCCCATGCAAGTCCTTTTACGGTGGAAACACCTATCCTGATACCGGTGAACGAACCCGGACCGTGGGCAACGGCGATAAGATCAACGCCGGCAATAGTTTTTTCTGTATTTTTAAGCATATCGTCCACCATCGGCAGCAGCGTGCGGCTGTGAGTGAGCCCGCTGCACTGGCTGTACTGCGCGATGAGGCTTTCATCCTCCGTCAGCGCGACCGATGCGGCTTTTGCGGAGGATTCAAGTGCAAGTATCAGCATTTTGCTTTTCCCTCCTCAATGGTTATCTTTCTGTCGGTATCGGACAGCTTGTCAATGCGCAGAACGATCTCGTCGCCGAAAAAGGCATCCTCGACCTTCTCGCTCCACTCGACGGCGCAAACGGCTCCGCGACCGAGATAGTCCTCCCAGCCGATGTCGAACAGCTCGTCGGCGCTTTCAAGCCGATACATATCAAAATGGATGAGCTCCCGCTCGCCCTCGTACTCGTTTACGATGGTGAAGGTCGGGCTGGAAACGCGGCAGGTAAGCCCCATTCCGCGCGCCATACCGCGCACGAAAGCCGTTTTTCCCGCGCCGAGGTCGCCGTACATGGCGACAACGGTGCCGCCGGTGAGAGTTTTTGCAAACTGTTCGCCGAGCTTTTCGGTCTCAGCTTCGCTGTGGCTTATGTATGTCTGCATCGTCTCACCCCATTTTTTAAACTTTTTCTGAATTCCGATTATACCACATGATACCGCATTGCGTAAAGGGCAATAATATGCTAAAATGTAACGCATCCGGTCACGAATATTTGTAAGATAGAGCATTTTGAAGGGCGGCGGCTAAGATAAACATCTCAAAGAGGACAATTAAAGACTTTTTTAAGCGGGCGGATATGTTCCTGCTCACAATGTGCGTCATATGCACCGTCTTCGGCATAGTCATGATATACAGCATGACAAGCTCCTATGGCTGGGCAAAGTATGTTATCGTTCAGGCTTTCGCAATGGTGCTCGGCATTGCTGCATTCATCGTTTTCACGGTCATTGACCCCGATCTTATCGCTGACAAATGGCTATATCTCACGATATTCAATGTTCTTTTCATCGTAGGTCTTATCTTCTTCGGCAAGGGCGACGAGGTCGGCTCGCGCGCATGGTACCGCTTCTTCGGCATCGGTGTTCAGCCCTCCGAGATCGTCAAGGTCATATTCATCGTGCTCATAGCAAAGCAGATCTCGAACTACAAGGAGCAGCGGATACTCAACAGGTTCCCCTCGCTCGTGAAGCTTACGCTGCACTTCGGACTGTATTTCGGGCTTATCGCCGTTATCCCGAACGATCTCGGCAGTGCGCTCATCTTCCTCGCCATCTTCCTCGTCATGCTCATTTGCGCAGACGTCAAATGGTACTGGATGGGGCTCGGCGCGGCGGGTGTCGCGGCGTTTATCCCCCTGGCATGGAACTTCGTTCTGCACGATTATCAGAAAAATCGCATACTTGCGCCGTATATTCCGGACATTGTTGACCCCACGGGTCAGGGCATCACATGGCAGATGCATCTGTGTCAGGACGCGCTTGCGTCGGGGCGCTGGACGGGCGTCGGCTTCGGCGAGGGCAGCTTCGCACAGAGCAGCTATAACGCGCGCCACACGGACTGTATCTTCGCCTCCATCGGCGAGGAGCTCGGCATGATCGCCTGCGTCATCATGATAATACTGCTGAGCATTATTATCATCCGCTGCTGCGTTATCGGTGTCCGCTCCGGCAGTCCCTTCGGTATGCTCATCTGCTTCGGCGTTGCAACGGCGCTGGCGTTCCAGACCTTTATAAACATAGGAATGTGCATCGGCATAACCCCCGTTATCGGCATAACGCTGCCGTTTTTCAGCTACGGCGGCTCTTCGATAGTTGCGATGTATGCCGCAGTCGGACTTGTTTCGGGCGTTAAATACCGACCCAAGCCGCGGCAGAACTTCCTGCAATATCAATAAACGAAAAGCACCCCGCAAGGGCGAATTCAGATAAGGATAATTCGCCCTGTAAAAAGTCTTTTTCCCCGATGCTGCGTAAAAGCTCTAGGTCATATATATCCATTATGCCCGTCGAGCTTCGCCTTGCCTCGGGAAAAAATCCAATTTTACAGGGTGCGCAGCAGTTTTGAGCGAGCTATTTTTTGTTCAGACAAAACAACAAATCTCCGGCAATACTTTGTGTATTACCGGAGATTTTTGTGCGTATTGGCGGAAAAGAGCCGGTCAAAACCGATTTCTCCTTACCTGAATCCGCCCGAGGGGTGCTTTTTTAGCCTATACCTATGAATTTCATCGCTTTGAAGCTGCTGAGGATCATGCTTTTGAGCTCATGCTCGCTTTCGCGTCTGCCGCGCTCGACCCATGTGACCATTATCCCCATCATCGACGAGGCTATGATGGACACGAGGTAATCAAACAATCCGGCATCATTGCCCAGCGGGAGACTTTCACGCAGCGGCTCGGCACAGCGGCGCAGGCTGTCATACAGCATGTCGCTGCGCTTTATGCTTACGATGGTCTCTATCATCTGCGCATGGCGAAACCATGTTGTGAACACCGCCTCGCTTATGTTGGCATAGCCGAGGCTGAACGCCTCACGGAACACACCGTCGCACATGAGTGCGAGCACATCCTCAATGCGGTCGAAATTACGGTAGAATGTCGAGCGGCTAACGCCGGACGCGCGCTGAATATCGCTTATGCTTATATCTTCAAACCCTTTCTGCTCAAGGCACTTGCTGAGCCCCTCGCAGATGAGCTTTACCGATGTCTGCGCCCGCTTATCCTGCTTGATATGATACATTATTTGCTCCTTTGTACTATTTTATTGCGGTACTATTGTATCACAAATCATTCTGTGATACAATCCCACTATGAAGATAATTTAACAAGGAGTAGATACTATGAGCAAAAACATTATATTCTGCTATTCCGGCAGCGGCAACTGCCTCGACCTTGCAAAGAATGTTGCAAAGGGTCTGGGCGACACGGACATCATCATGATGCGCAAGGCACCTGTTGTCACCGATGTGAGAGACGCTCAGCGCGTCGGCTTCATCGTCCCCTGTTACGGCGGCGGTCTGCCCGGCGATGTTGAGGAGTTTCTGGAGTACATAAGGATCTCGCCGGATGCGTACACCTTTGCCGTCGGTCAGTATGCCGGATATCTCGGCTGCGGACTTTACAAGATCGACAAGCACTTCAAGCTCGACCTGTGGAAAGGGCTTTCCCACCAGTGCTCATGCATCTGGCTGTTCCCTCACCAGCTCATGCTGCCTCCCGTAACGCCCGCCATGGCGCAGAAGCGCAGCGAGCGCATGGCAAAGAAGCTCGTTAAGAGCATTCTTGCCGGAGAAAAGAGCAAGAAGTCTCCTCCCAAGATGGGGCTCAACCAGCTTGAGAGCAAGGTATGGCCCAAGCTCGCCGTCGGCAAAGCCAAGAAGTTTGCCGTTACCGATGCGTGCATCGGCTGCCATCAGTGCGAAAAGCTCTGCCCCAAGAGTAATATCCGCTTTGTTAACGGCAAGCCCACCTTCGGTACCGACTGCATCCAGTGCCTGAGCTGCCTGCAATACTGCCCCAAGGAAGCCATCACGCTCACCGAAAAGAGCGTTAAGCGCGAGCATTATCACAATCCCAATGTCACGGCGCAGGAGCTCATGCAGAGCGTTATTCATATTGATTGATATTTTCCGTCCGCTGTGTTATAATCCATTTATCCAAAATAATTATAGGCGGAGAATAAATAATGGTAACTTTTAAGCTCAAAGAAGAATCCGACCAGCAGCTTGTCTACTGGTATTTCCCCCACGGCAAAGAGGAAAACGGTCACGGCACTATAGTCATTGACCGTGTGCTCGGCAAGCTTGATGTAACGGAGCTTGCTCCCGACGACCGTCTCGTGCGGCACACTGTTGAAAATCAGAACCGTTGGCGCAAGGCGGTAAACCAGATGCGCAACATCGAGCAGATACCCGAGCTTACCGACGAGGAATGGCCCGAGGCCACCGAGGATAAGATAAGCACCGTCTTTGCCGACCACGCGATACAGAAGATCGTAGAGGCTTATAACAACGGCGAAGTCCTTGAGGAGGGCGTCGAGACCTGGAACATCTGACAGTAATCGAACATCAGCGGCGGAATGTGTCTAAAAAGAACACATTCCGCTGTTTTTTTAGTTATTTTATTAATTTTCATTGACAATATTGCTTTTTAATGATATTGTCATATTGGAAATAGTCATTAAAAAGAATTTAATAACTAAAAGAAAGGAAGAAAAGAATGAAAGCAATCTATAAACTCATCAAGAAGATCGTCGGCGATAACGAGCCCAACTCCAAGGACGAATTTGAAGTTCTCGATAAGTTCTTTGAGAATCTGCCCTTCTGATTTAAGAAAAAGCTATTTCAATAAGATTTAAAGGAGAAACACCAATGTATATTCCCATAATTTCTGATATTTACTTTGTTATCAGTGATATAATTCTCAGATTTGAGCCCAACGCCGATGATGAGATCGCATGGCTTGATCGTATTTTCGACATAGTCGAGCCGTACTAAGCTAAAAAACATATAAAAGCACCGCATGTTGCGGTGCTTTTAACATTTTTCTTAATTGTTTACAAATAAACGAAATGTGTATAATCCTTGATTTTTCAATCTTTTTCGGCGACAAAACGCGCCGTTTTTCGGCTTAATTATACTAATTTCGACAAATGTTGGTTGACATAAGCATATTCATATGATATTATGCTCATGGAAATAGTCTAAGAAACTATAAGAAAGGAGAAACACGATGATATCTTGGATTTTCAGAGCACTTCAGGATATGCACAAGCGCAACGACTGGGATCAGGCAGTGGGCGACACTTTCGGTGAAATTGCAAAGTGGCTCGAAGGCCACGGTCTCTAAGGCATTAACAAACCGCACCGTTTGGTGCGGTTTTTATATTTTTCGCCGTAAAAAAGCAGAACGGATGTTCCGTTCTGCTTTTGTTCTTATTTTGCGTACTCGACGGCCTTCGTCTCGCGAAGGACGTGGACCTTGATCTGACCGGGGTAAGTCAGCTCCTCTTCGATCTTCTTTGCGATATCGCGCGCCAGGAGCACCATCTGATCCTCGGATACCTCCTCGGGCTTGACCATAACGCGTATCTCGCGTCCGGCCTGGATGGCATAGCTGCCGGCAATGCCGGGGAAGCTCTTGGATATCTCCTCAAGCTTTTCAAGGCGCTTGACATAGTTTTCGATATTCTCGCGCCGTGCGCCGGGACGGGATGCGGAAATGGCATCTGCCGCCTGAACGATGCAGGCTACGACCGTGCGCGGCTCAACATCGCCGTGGTGCGCCTCAATAGCGTGGATGACCGCTTCGCTCTCTTTGTACTTGCGGCAAATGTCAACTCCGATGGAGACATGGCTGCCCTCGACCTCATGGTCGATAGCCTTGCCTATATCGTGCAGGAGACCCGCACGCTTTGCGGTGTTAACATCAACGCCGAGCTCTGCGGCGATAAGGCCGGAAATGTGCGACACCTCAATGGAGTGCTGCAGGACATTCTGCCCATAGCTGGTGCGGTATTTCATTCTGCCGAGGAGCTTTATCAGCTCCTGATTTACACCGTGGATATTGGTCTCAAACACGGCGCGCTCGCCCTCAGCCTTAATAGTGGCATTGACTTCCTTCTGCGCCTTGGCGACCATCTCCTCGATGCGCGCCGGATGGATGCGTCCGTCGGAAATGAGCTTCTCGAGCGCCAGACGGGCGACCTCGCGGCGAACGGGATCAAAGCTCGAAACGGTTATTGCCTCGGGAGTGTCGTCAATGATAAGATCGCAGCCGGTGAGCGTTTCTATGCTGCGGATGTTTCTGCCTTCTCGCCCGATTATGCGTCCCTTCATCTCGTCGTTGGGGAGAGGTACGACGGATACGGTGACCTCGCTGGCATGGTCTGCCGCGCAGCGCTGGATAGCCGTTACGATGATCTCACGGGCTCTTTCCTCGGCCTCGTCCTTATACTGCGCCTCGATCTCCTTGACCTTGACCGCCATCTCATGCGTGACCTCGTCCTTAAGGGCATTTATGAGATATGCCTTTGCCTCGTCCGCCGTGTAGCCCGAGACCTTTTCGAGCATTTCAAGCTGGCTCTTCTTTATGAGCGCTATCTCCTGCTGCTGCGCGTCTACACTGGCTATCTTGCGGGCAAGAGCATCGTTCTTGCGCTCAAGAGAATCGGTTTTTCTGTCAAGGTTTTCTTCTTTTTGCTGTAATCTTCTTTCCTGCTTCTGCAGGTCGGCACGCCGTGCCTTTTCTTCGCGCTCAAACTCCGAGCGCTGTTTGTGTATTTCTTCCTTTGCCTCGACGAGAGCCTCGCGTTTCTTGCTCTCGGCGCTTTTTATGGCTTCATTTAATATTCTTGTTGCATCTTCTTCTGATCTGCCTATATCTCGCTCGACCTTTCTCTTACGAAAAGCCATACCGAGGACGAATCCTATAATACAAAAAGCAACGATAAGAACGATCGCTAACCATAATTCCATAGAAAGTAAACACACCTCCATTCTTTAAGAATTTTGCGGTGGTTTTTTGTTTTGCTGGGGTATCTAAGGGTAAGACGGAGCATCAAGCGCTTCCCGTCCGTAGAATTGAAAGGCAATATTCATTCGGGCGCCTCCCCGGGTGCCCAAAATCTTATCCGATTTATTTTAGCCCCAAATCCGTATTATGTCAAGTGGTTACAATAATATATATTAAATTTTCAAAACACTTTGTTCGGGCTTGTGGACAAATGCGGCATAATTTAATATAATCAGTTAGATTACATTTTATTTCGGAGGGACGCATGAGAGCTTCCTATATATTTCCGGTGCTTATCATCATGTTCATAGCGCTGTTTTATATTGCCTGCCCCTCCCCTGACGGTGCAAGACTCATGGGCAAAAATCCGGCGTTCGGGCGCAAAGACGCGCTGGCACTCGGCGTTATAATGCTTTTATACTCCGCAGCCGCATTCTGGGGTCTGGGAAACACGAGCGCGCCGGAGTCGTTCCACCGCTTTGAAAGCGGCGAGCGCGCGGTGATAGACCTCGGGCAAGTGCAGGAGGTCGAAGGTCTCACGCTGTACCCCGGGCTCAACACCGGAAGCTACCGCATCGAGTACTCCGCTGACGGCGTTAACTGGCGCGACGGCGCGTCGTTCGAGCAGAACTATGTCTCGCTGTTTAAATGGGCGGATGTCGGCTTTGCCGACGGAGTGGTTCCCGCACGGTATATAAGGCTCACCGCCGCAGGTGATGTATGGCTGGGCGAGCTCGCCGTAAACAGTGCCGAGGGGCACATTGCCGCAAGCTCGCAGGCAAGCGAGCTTGTGGACGAGCAGGCGCTCATACCGGATGCTGCAAGCTATCTCAACAGCACATATTTTGACGAGATATACCACGCGCGCACTGCATTTGAGAACCTTGAGGGAATTTACCCCTACGAGGTGTCTCATCCCCCGCTGGGCAAGCTCATAATTGCAATAGGCATACAGCTTTTCGGCATGACACCGTTCGGCTGGCGTTTTTCCGGCACGCTCTTCGGCGTTTTGATGCTGCCTGCAATGTATGTGCTCATAAAGCGGCTTTTCGGCAGCAGTCAGACAGCCGCGTGCGGCGCGGCGATATTTGCGTTCGACTTCATGCATTTTTCGCAGACGAGGCTCGCCACGATAGACACCTATGCGGTGTTTTTCATCCTTCTGATGTACCTTTTCATGTACGCCTATATCACTACGGACAAAACGCGGCATTTCGCGCTGTCGGGTCTGTTCTTCGGCATAGGCGCTGTGTGCAAATGGACCTGCATATACGCCGGTGCAGGGCTTGCGGTGATATGGCTCATCTATCAGCTCAGGCATTTTGACATAAAGCACTTTGCGAAAAGCAGCGCCTCGGGAGTTCTGTTTTTCATTCTCGTTCCTGCCGTTATATACTATGCCAGCTACTATCCCTACGGTCAGGCAAGCGGACTTCACGGCATCGGGATGTACTTTACCTCCGACTATGCAAACATCGTTCTGGATAACCAGAAGTTCATGTTCACCTACCACTCGGGCGTTAACGCCGAGCATCCGTACTCCTCGCGCTGGTGGCAGTGGATAATAAACGAGCGCCCGATATTGTACTATCTCAATTATTTTGACGACGGTACGCGCTCCTCGTTCGGGGCATTTCTCAACCCCGTCGTCTGCTGGGGCGGGCTGGGCGCAATGGTCATATGCGCGGTCTACTCGATACGCCGCAGGGACAATGCCTCGCTTTTTATAGTTGTCGGCTATCTGTCACAGCTTTTGCCGTGGGTGTTTATAACGCGCACGACATTTGAGTACCACTACTTCCCCTCTTCGGTTTTCCTCGTGCTTGCCATATGTCGGGTGCTGTCGCTTATCCGGTGCAATACGAGAAACTGGCGCTTCAGCGTTTACGGGCTGACGGCGCTGTCATGCGCGCTGTTTGTTATGTTTTATCCCGTGCTGTCCGGTATGCGGGTTAACTCTCAGATAGCGACGAATTTGCTGAAATGGCTCCCCAACTGGCCTTTCTGATATATTTTTCTTGTAATTGGTCGAATTTAATGAGATAATAAAATGTAATATTATTTTCGGAGGATCTTGGATATGATCGCATTAGGCTCTGACCACGGCGGATATGCTCTCAAGCAGGAGGTTATGAAGCATCTCGATGCCCGCGGTCTTGAATACAAGGATTACGGCACCTATTCCGAGGATAGCTGCGACTATCCCGTTTACGGAAAGGCTGTGGCGCACGCCGTAGCCGACGGCGAGTGCGAAAAAGGCATAATCATCTGCGGCACCGGCATAGGCATCTCCATCACCGCAAACAAGGTTCGCGGCATTCGCGCGGCTCTGTGCGGCGACTGCTTCTCTGCCGAAATGACAAGACTTCACAACGATGCGAACATACTTGCCCTCGGTGCCAGAGTTGTGGGTCCCGGACTCGCGCTCAAGATAGTCGATACTTTTCTTGACACTCCGTTCTCCGGCGATGAGCGCCATGTCCGCAGAATAGACCAGATCGAGGACTGATATAATTGGCAAACAATTCTGAATTTTACCGCGGAAAGAGGAAAAAGGTCGCACCGGCTTTGATAACGACGATAATCGTTTTGTCGATCACTGCCTTTGTGATAATGCTCTTTTACGGACTTCAAAAGTATATAGTCGTTTCAAACAGCGGACTGCACCTTGAGATACCGTTTTTGCAGGACGACGGCAAGCAGTCGAACACTCAGACCGACGAGGGACCTGCGGTGCAGAGCTTTGCTCCCGTGGACGCGGTGCTTGAGATCGGTCAGCCGGACTATTCCAATGTATCCGCCACCGCAGGCGATGGACTCAGCGCGCTGAATGCGGTGTTCGTACCCGCCGACGAGGTAAGCCAGTCGGGTATAGACGCAAAGCTCGGCACGGTGACCGGTGCAAACGCCGTTTTGCTGGACCTGAAAACCGTTACCGGCATGCTCGTCTGGAATTCCGAAACGGACATAGCCAAGGGCTACGGTACCGCGGGCACGGTCGATCTTAAAAGCATCGTTTCCGACCTTAAGGAGCGGGATATTTATATTGCAGTGCGGCTGTGCTGCTTTGTTGACAACACGCTTGCCTCCCGCTACACTCAGCTTGCGCTCATGACAAAGGACGGGCAAGCCTATTCCGACTCGAGCGGCGCATGGCTCGACCCCACGAACGCGGTCGTCAGGAGCTACATCTCGTCGCTGTGCAGCGAGCTTTCAAAGATGGGCGTTGACGAGATCGTGCTGCACGGCATGAGAATGCCGGAGGCTGCCGGAGTTGAATATGCCTTCTCCTCCACCTCGGCGGTAACGCCAACGCCGGTGTCGGCAATATCGGGCTTTGCGATAAGCATAAGCCGGAGCATGAGAAGCGCCTCGGCGCGCCTGTCCGTTCAGCTTACAAGTCAGACCGCCATGCAGTCTGGCTCGGACACCGTTACTGGGCAGAATGCCGAGATATTCTTCAAGGTGTTTGACAGGGTGTACTACACCTCCGACAAGGACAGCGCATCGGGCGCCGTGAGCGCGGCGGAGCAGTATGTAACACTCGGAGATGTCAATATGCGGCTTATCCCCATTTGCTCCGAGGCTCCGTCGACCACCTCATGGGTCGTTATGAACTGAAAAAAGAGTCACTCAGTCGAGTGACTCTTTTTTATATTTATCATGCTTTTATGCTTTGTTTTTTGAGAACAGGTCCTTTGTATCGGCGGCTGTCAATATGCCGCAGATTATAACGATGAGCGCACACACGATTGTAGTCGGCGTGAGAACGCTCGTGTCGCCGAGGAACACCGCCGTGAAGAATATCGCCCACGCAGCATAGGTGACATTGAGCGCCATGGACTTGGAAGCGCCGATGCTCGCTATCGCCTTGTAGTAGCACAGGTAGGACACCGTTGCGAAGAATGCCGCGGCCGCAATGACGGGAAGCAGCCAGCCGGTGCCGGAGGTGAACAGGCTTGCAGTGAATCCCCAGCCGTGCAATATCGGCAGAAGAACGATACCGTAAACGGTCGCGGAGGTTGTCTGGCGGATCTGGAGGGCATACTCGTCCTTGACATCGGGATCCTGCATGCACTTTGCCAGCACGACCGCCTCTATGCCCCAGCCGAACGCGCACATGAGAGCGCCGATGATGCCGAGCCAGAAGTCGGTGATGTTAAGATCGGGCGAATAGCTCAGACCGTAAACGCCGAGGAGCGTTGCAATGAGGAATATCCAGCGGTACCACTGCATTTTCTCCTTGAGGAAAAAGTATGCAAGTATTGCGCCTATAGCGGGGAAAATGGCGCTGGCGACCGCTCCGATGGATGCGCCCATGTAGTTTATTGCGAGAACATAGCCGGTCATGCCGATGGGTCCGCCGATGACCGCCGCGAGCATTACGAACTTGCCGCTTTTTGTTTTGAACGCGGCTTTGTACACATTCTTGAGGTTCCCGCGCACGCCGTTGTATATGGTCGCCCATATCGCGGAAAACGCATCGTGGATAAAGGTGCTGACGAACGGCGCGAGGAATATTGCCTGCTCGGTGGAGACAAACGGTGTCATTGAAAGAGCTATGCCGAGGATAATGGTCTCTACCGCCCATGTCGCACCGGCAGCTATACCGTAAAACATATATTCACTTTCCTTTCATTTGAGCTAAAATGCTTGCAAAGAGCTTGAGATTGTCTTTAAGTCTTTCATAGCGCTCCTGCGCCCAATACTCCATCGGCTGACCGTCATACGGTACGCGGGTCTTTGCCCACAGCGTCCAGAGGTAATCAACATAGAGCTTGCTTGCGAGAAAGTGCCTGTACTCGTTCTGGTCGGGCTTTTTGCCGAGATACTCGGTGAGCAGCAGCTCATCGTTTTCGGCGGTGTAAACGCCCTCTATCGAAATATCGGCAAGATCCCATATGCCGTCGTTCATTCCGGCATACTCCCAGTCGATGAGATACATTCTGTCGTCATCGCCGGATACCACCCAATTTTCGCACAGGGGATCGTTGTGACAGGGCACCTTTTTAATTTCACAGGTCTCATCCACCTGCGCCTTGATGTCCATTACCGATGCCTTGATCTGCGCATAATCGGGGTACATATAAACGCCGTTTTCTTCGATTATCTTTTCATAGCCGGCAGCCATGTCGAACACCTCGAATTTAACGCCGGTATCCTCCCCGCTGCCGTGCAGCGTTTTGAGGAGCCGAGCCGCCTGCCGGATGCGCTTATCCTCGCGCATTGTTTCCGCCGACATGGTGACGGCGTTCGGGATAAACTCCGATACCTTGGTGCCGTCAACGCCGAAATAATACAGCTTTGCGTCAATGCCGATCGCGCACGCAAGCTCCGTGCTCACCTTTTCGTCGCTTCGGTCGATGAGCTCCTCGGTGCCTTCGCCGGGGATACGCACCATGCAGCGGCTGCCGTCGGGGAATTCGACGCGGTATGTGCGGTTTGTGAGTCCGCCCATCCGCTGAATATCGCGGTAATCTGAATGCCCGAGCACATTTTCAAGCAGCGCCTTAACTCTGCCGAGATCTGCCTCGACTATGCCTTTAGCCATTTTCCTTCTCCAATCTTTCTGTATTGTAGTAGTACCTATATTCATCTTCGCCGTACATAAGCGTAAATCCTATCGCCTGTGTACCGTTTGGATCCTTGATAGCGTTAAACCGGCTCAGCTCGCGCTCGCGGCAGCCGAGCTCTGCTGCAATGCGCCTGATTATGTACGAGCGGGTGTCATCAACATAGCTTTCGTCAAACTGTCTGAGCTCATCGAGGCTGTCAAACTCGAAGATATAATCATCCTCGTAGCCGCGTATGCGAAGCTTCAGCTCGTCGATATGATCTGCATACACCGCTTCCCAAAGCTTGTTCCGTATCTCCGGAGTGTCGTACTCCCGCTCAAGTATCTCGACAAACCTGCGGCTGAAGCGCTCATCCCAGAATACATGACCCATCATGTACCATGAGTTCTCGCCGCCGACGCTTATCCTGTCTATATATCCGTCCGCTCCCTCGCCGATGCACCACTCAGCCGTATGACCATGGGCATACAGCGCTGCGTAATACGGCTCGCTCACCTGCTTTTCAAACGGGTTTTTGACAAAATAATTATCCGAAGAGCAAATGTACGAATTTCCGAGAAAGTCGCGCGCCGCGTAGATGCTCGAGTGGTTGTTGCGGCGGTCATACTCGTTGTTTTCGATGATCTTGATGCCGTATTTTGCCTTGAGGTACTCAAATCGCTCCTTCATGTACCCCGAAACGAGCACGACCTCATCTATTCCGGCCTCCTTCAGCTGCCGGATCTGGCGCTCTATAAGCACCTCTCCGCGCACGGTGAGCAGTCCCTTGTGCGTTTCATACGATAAGGGCGCAAACCGGCTGGAAGTCCCCGCCGCCATGATGACGGCATTATCTACCTTATACATATTATCCTCCGCTTAATCTTCCTTAGTCAGGATGGTATCTTTGCCTACGAGCTGCCAGTTGTTTTTATCCCATATGCTGTCGTGCACGGTGTACCAGTCGCCGGCAACATACTGTTTTCCGCAGTTTTCCTCAACGCTCCAACTATATGAGAAAAATACATACTGATCGTGTTCGGTTTTCTCATTGCTGCTTATCACATTGCCCGTGAACGGGTTCACGGGGTTTTGAATCACACCCTGAGTCGCCAGCATGGGCGTGTCGGCAGCGGTCATGAACTTTTCGGAGGTCTTGAATCCCTTGGCATCAAAGTCCTTGACCAGCATTAGGGAAAAGAAGCCCTCCGCATCGAGCCCATCGTCTGTCATAAGCTCTTCAAACTGTCCAAGTGCTTGACCATGGTCTGAAACTATTATTATTCGCGTATTGTTGTAAACGCCGTTGGCTCGCAGGTAATCAAACCAATTTCCGAGTTGTATCAGCGCTGCCATATTAGCCTGGTAGTGGGTATACTCGGTCAGCTCATCAACCGTCATCGTGCGCCCGTTAACGGTGAATCTGTCGGCATGCTCCTCTTCATACTGAGTGTTGTCTACATTCTGTGCGGGAACATAGTCAGGCTCCTGAAGCATCGCGGGTTCATGGGTCGTATCATTTGTCATGATGAACAGATTGTTGCCATCCTTTGTTATATGGGTCACATTCGACAAATTGCATAGCGTGTTGTAAGAGCCCATAAATGTCGGTGACAGACCGCTTGCTTTAAACAAGCCGTCCTCGGTCTGCCCTACTTATGGAAGTCTCCTTGAACCTCGGTTCCGTAAACTGATCCTTGGTGTTATACGCATGTATATTCTCATATCCGTCGAATATGGTAAGATCAGGAACATACTGATAGTTGGCATAAACGGGGTCAAAGAATGTAACATTATAGCCGTTATTTGCAAACAGGACCGGCAGAACGCTTATCGCCTCGTTATGCTTATACATGAGCAGTTCATCGTCTCTGGCGTTCATTTTCGCCGGTGTATACTCATATCCGCCGAATAACGACGG
>SFLE01000021.1 GCA_004553495.1 Clostridiales bacterium
GCTTTCAGCAGGGAAATGTACAGAGTTATCACACACGGGAAAATGTGACCTGTAAGCAAAGCACAGTATTAACAGGGCTTCTACACAGCTATTCCATGTAAGGAATCTTATCCCCACAATGAAGCCGTTGGATCTGGACAAGAGGACGGAGAAGCCCGTCGAAGCTCCCGCCGCCGCAGCCGCAGCGGAGGAGAAGATCGACTTCTCCAAGGTCGAGATCGAGCCTTTGTTTGCCGATTTTGTTGACTTTGAGACTTTCTCCAAGTCTGATTTCCGCGCTGTCAAGGTGCTTAACTGCGAGGCTGTCAAGAAGTCGAAGAAGCTCCTGAAGTTTACCCTGGATGACGGCACGGGCACCGACCGCGTTATCCTCTCCGGCATCCACGAGTATTACGAGCCCGAGCAGCTCATCGGCAAGACCTGCATCGCCATCACCAATCTCCCGCCGCGTCCCATGATGGGTATTGACTCCTGCGGTATGCTCATCTCCGCCGTCCACCACGAGGAAGGCGCAGAAAAGCTTCACCTGCTCATGGTCGATCCCAACATCCCCGCCGGCGCAAAGCTGTACTAAAGCACTGCTTTACCATAGACAAATCCCTCCCGATATTGATTCGGGAGGGTAAATTATTTATTCATTTGGCTGAACGTCAGGTTTTGGCTCAACATTCAGGGCTACGATTTTTTCGGTGAGCAGCTTATACAGGTGCGAGTATATCGCGGAATCGACCACTAGCCCCTTTACAACACCGTCGTCCGTGCACTCGGGATCAAACACGCCCACCGCCGCCTGCTGCACTTGCTCGGTGACGAGCTTTGCTATACCGCGGTGGCGCATCACAAAGTCGTCGTATATCGCTTTTACCGTATCTTCCGGTATGTTCATGGGTATAATCTTACTGACAACCGATATGCTGAGGCTCTGCTTTAGCGTGCATATCATGATGAGGTACGCCAAATGTATGCGGGTGTACTTTTTCTTCACCGGAGCGGGCATTATCTTCATGCGCACATAGTTATTTATCGTGCTGGGGGTGATGATGGGGTCGCTGTTGGCATCGTGGGGGAACAGGTCAAGAAATTTGGCAACGAGCGAGATCACCTGATCCATATAGAGCTCAAAATCGGGGAGCTCGTCCCATGTCGGCAGACAGAAGCGCGTTATATATCTGTCCCAGCGCCTGAGCTTGGCAGCGATAAATTTGGTGTTATATATAAGTCATACCTCCCAGCATTATATGTGATACATTATAGCACCAAAATGTATAGCTGACAAGATAATATAATATTCATTATTATTTAACATAAACCTATTTACTTAATAACAAAAATGCGTTAAAATAATATAACATATTAGATACCTGTGGAGGCAGTATTATGGCTTTTGAGATTTTCACTGATTCCGCGGCGAATATTCCCGCAGCGAAACTTGAAGAGCTTAACATCAATGTGATACCGTGCAGCTACGAGGTGGGCGGAAAGATAATAAAGTGCCCGCGCGTACCGGAGGAGTTTGACGGCAAGGAGTTTTACGATATGCTCCGCGCAAAGACCGAGGTCCGCACGAGCATGACGAACACCCACGACATAGCCGAGCAATTTGAAACGGCGCTCTCAAAGGGAAGCGATGTTTTGTATATAAGCATATCCTCGGGCATAAGCGGCACATTCAATGCAGCCCGCCTTGCAGCCGAGGAGCTGCGCGATAAGTACCCCGAGCGCCGCATCGAGGTGTTCGACTCAATGGGAGCGGGACTCGGCATAGGGCTTCTGGCGATGAAAGCCGCCGACTACCGGCAGGAGGGACTCGGCATGAACGCTCTGCTCGAGCGTCTTGCGTCCGACCGCGGCGGACTGTGCGAATACTTTACCGTAGATGATCTCATGCACCTGCGCCGTGGCGGACGCCTGTCCGGTATTGCCGCGATGATGGGCACCGTTTTGAATATAAAGCCGCTGCTGCGGGGCGATGAGGAGGGCAAGATAATTGTGTTCTCAAAGCTGCGCGGCAGGAAAAAGGCGATAGAGGCTATTGCCAAGGAGTACGAGGATAAAGCCGTTTCGCCCGAGACCCAGAGGGTAGCCATAAGCCACGGCGACTGCATCGAGGATGCAGAGACGCTGGCGCAGATGGTAAACGAGATAGCAAAGCCCAAGGAGCTTATCATAGCGACCCACGAGCCGTACACCGGCGTTCATGTCGGTCCCGGAATGCTCTCGCTGTTCTTCCTTGGAGCCGGAAGATAAAAAAATCCCTACAGTCGTGTGACTGTAGGGATTTTTAACTGTATCAGTGGTGGCTGCTGTTCGTGCCCTTATCGCCAACGCCGAAGTGGAGCTCCTTCATGCCCTCGACCTCGTCGCAGATGTCCTTGAGCTGGCACACCGTGCAGTCGGTGGGCAGACCCTCCATGATGTGGGTCAGGGTGCTGGTTATTGCATCGACCTTCTTTGCGTTGTCGAGCATCGCAGCAAAGTCGAGAGAGGGATCGGTGACGAAAATGACCTTGACATTGAGAACATTGGAATCCTTCTTGTATGCCTCGATGTAGCGGTAGCCGACCTGCTCGAAGTTTATGCCGCGTCTGAGCGCCTTCTTGGAAACGCGAACCTGCTCGCGGTGGCTTTCGGGGGACATGCGGACCATGTAGCCCTCGGGATAGACATGGTACTTGCAGAACTCGATGTCCTTGAGTGCGCGGTAGACCTCCTCGTCCTCGCCCTCGAGAACGCCGACGCGCAGCAGAACGATGCGTGCGAAGGGAACATCCTTTTTGATGGCCTTCAGATCGGGACCGTAGAGCAGGACCTCATCCTTGTTCACCAGATCGGTGCTCGTGGTGGTGCAGATGTAGTTTGCCGAGCCGAGACCGAGTGCGCCGAGCTCATATGCGGCATCCGACTGCAAAACGAGCTCTGCCGAGCCGAGGTCGGGCCACGCCTTGCCGGCCTTGTACTCCCACACCTTGGGCTTGGACTTTGACAGAAGCTGATTTGTGCTTTCTATAAGAGAGTTGTAAAGTTCCATACTGAGTCTCCTTTTTCTCATTATTTCCTTTGTGTATATTATAGACGCTGCATACACGGAAAAGTGTCGCAAATTCTACAAGCCAGGATAAATGTTAAAAAAACTGCATATATGTACCTCGGCAAAAATGAAAAACGGAGCCGATTAACAGCTCCGTTTTGTCACATTGTAAGATCTGTCAAAATGAACCGCTGCGGCCGCCGTGCATCGAGCCGCTGCTCGAGGTGTGCGTGCTGCTGAAGTTGCCGCCGGAGCCGAAGCCGCCGCCGGACGAGCCGCTGCCATTGTCGTCATCCTTCGGCTTTTCGGTCTTTGTGACCGTACTGTACAGATAGGTGTCGTTGCTTTCCGTGAGGTCAAAGCTGCCCTCGCGGACATAGTCGGAGGCCTCCGCCTTCATATGCACGGACTTCATGCCGCTCTTCATTACGGTCATAACGATGACGGCGACTATCAGACCGATAACGAGCGCATAGGCGACCCAGTTCCAGTATAGGCCGAGCGGGACATGCTCGGAGCTGTCCGGAGACGGATCGCTCGTGTCAATGGGGGAGAAGTCGTCGGGATCGAAATTGTCCGGAGTTGTGCCGCTCGGATCTTCGTATGCCTTGACGAGGTAAACGCCGCAGTTTTCGATAAAGCTCGTGCAGGCTTCGTACCAGTTCCCATCGGACATATAGGGAACGAACTCATCGCACATAGCGTCGAGGTACGCATCTGGAAATGCAAATATCGCGTATCCGGAGGTGGAAACGGCGTACTGCCGCTCGTTTGCGCTCAGAAGCAGGATGATACCGTCCTTGTTCTCGCCCTGACCGATGTCGGTCTCGTCGTAGAAATCATCGGCATATTCCTCGGCGGTCTTGCCGTCGAGCGAGGATGCCGTAACTATGGCTACATCGACTTTGTATGTCGAGCTCACCTCGGCAAGCTTTTCATTGAGAAGCTCGGTGTCAAAATCGTCAAACAGTCCCTCATTGTCGTAAACGCGGCTCATGGAGTTGTCGGCAAGCGCTGCCGGACAGAGCACCATGACTAAAACGAGCACGAGAAGAAGAGATAAAGCTTTCTTTTTCATGTCATACACCTCCTCAACCCATCAGCGTCCATATCAGGAAATATGATATGAGCGAGACCGCGCCGCAGATCGAGCAGAAATATTTCCAGTACCTGCCCTTGTCGATAGGCAAATCGCCGACGAATTTTCCTGTCTGACCGTTCATGGCGAAGGTGTATTTGTTGCCGTTCCATGTTGTGTTGAGTATCCAAACTGGGTAGAGGGCGTATTTCTTCTGTCCGCCGGAAAGGGAAACGGACGAGCTTTCGGATATGACGCTTGTATAGGCCGAGGAGACGGTCGAGGAGAGCATTTGCTCTGCGCTATTCTTAACTCTCTCGTTTGCGCGCTCATTGCACACTTCCGCCGCAACGTCGTATTTGTCGGCAAGGTAGCCCGCCAGATACGCCGTCTGAAAATCCACGGCTTCGGAGAAGTTAAACGGCTCTACGGACTCCATGAGATCGTCCGGCATACTCTTCGAGCCGTCCACGGGAATGTGCTCAAAGCCCATTTTTCCGCAGCGCGAAATTGCATAAAAGCTCGTTTCCGTGTAGTCGTAGTTTTTGTCCGACCACGCGCGCACCTTAGTTGCGCGATAGCGTGCGCGAGCGTCCGCATCCGTGTCAAACAGCCAAAACGGAACGTAAACTCCCTTAACTTCGTCAATGTGATTCTCGTTGCTGAATACCTTCGGCAGGAGCTTTTTGCCGCTCAGATGCTTTTTGAGCGCTGCCTTTGCGGCGGCCTTGTCGAGCTTAAAGGGAATGATATAATCCGGGCAAAGCTCGCCCTTGAGCTGGGATTTGAATATGACGGGGTTGCCGCAGTATGGGCAGCTCATTGCAGACGTGGTCTCCTCGGCGATTATCTCGCCTCCGCACGAGGAGCAGACGTAGATGTTCATTCCCGACTCCTCATCGAAATGAGCCCTCTCGTCCTCCTTCCATTCCAGCTCGTCGTCCTTATCGCCCTTGAGCTCCGCATCGTAGCTCTTGAGCGTTTCCAAATCAAATTCGGTGTCGCAGTAGGGACATTTCATCTTGCCGCTGGCGCCGTCGTAGGCTATGGCACCGCCGCAGCACGGACATTTGTATTGCAGCATAGTATCCATAACTTTTCACTCCTTATTTGCGGTCGTTATCGTTAAACGGGTCGCCGCATTCGGGGCAGAACTTGGGCGGGTGAGCGGGATCCTCGGGCTCCCAGCCGCACTTATCGCAGCGGTAAAGCGGGGCGCTCTCGGGCTTCTTCGCGCCGCACTCGGAGCAGAACTTGCCCTTGTTCACCGCGCCGCAGGAGCATACCCAGCCGTTCTGCGCAGGTCTGGGGGAGCCGCACTCGGTGCAGAATTTTCCCGTGACCGTCGCGCCGCAGGAGCAGGTCCACGCGTCCGCAGCGGGAGCAGCGGGAGCCGCAGGAGCCGCAGGAGCGGGCTGCGCAGGCTGTACCGGCTGCTGAGGCTGCACGGGCTGCTGTGCTTGCTGCTGCTGACCCATGGCATAGAGATTCTGCGCGTTCATTCCGCCGCCGGCGTTCATTGCCATGCCCATGCCCATAAAGCCGGTCATGGCGCCCGCGCTGTTTCCTGCCGCCGTTTTCATCGCGTCCGCCTGAGCGCCGACGAGGGTCGCCGCCGCCATGGTCGGGTCGCGCATGACTGCCGAGCGCTGGAGCGTCTTTATCATCTCCGCGTCCTCGTCCGGCAGCGTCACGGAGCCGAGCGCGATGCTAACGACCTGCAGACCGCGCAGTGCTCCCCATTTTTCCGACAGAGCCGCATTCATCGCGTTTTCAAGCTCGGTGTTGTGGCTGACTATCTGATTCGGACGCATCTCGAGATCGGACAGGCGTCCGAAGGCAGGCTGAAGCGCGCTTATAAACTCGGTCTTGAGCTGACCATCGAGCTCGTCGCGGGTGTATTCCTCCGAAACGTTTCCGCAGACGTTCGTGTAAAACAGCAGGGGATCTGCTATTTTGTACGAATAAACGCCCGAGCAGCGCACCGAAACGTCAACGTCAAGCCCTATCTTGCTGTCAACGACGCGGAAGGGGATGGGGTTGGGAGTTCCGAACTTGTTGTCGATGAGCTCCTTGGTGTTAAAATAGTAAACGCGCTGATCCTTTCCGGTGTCGCCGCCGAAGGTAAAACGCTTGCCGAGCGTGCGGAAGCTCTCCCTGATGCTCTCGCCGAGGTTGCCGGAAAAGATGCTCGGCTCGCTGGAGGTGTCGTATGTATACTGACCCGGCTCCGCGCAGACCTCGACTATCTTGCCCTGCTCAACGATCATCATGCACTGCCCGTCGGCCACCGCGATGCCCGAGCCGTTGGAAATGACGTTGTCGCTGCCCTTGGTGTTCGAGGATCTTCCGCTGATCTGCTTGCGGCCCTTTGTGACCAAAACCTCCTTCGGCATTGCCTCACAGTAGAAAAACTCCTTCCACTGATCGGCCAGCGTGCTGCCGAGCGCACCGATACCGGCTTTTATAAGACCCATATCCTAATTGCTCCTCTCTTAAAATTTTTTTGTTTTTATTAGTCATTTTTCAATATTTGTATCGAACACTGTATTGTTATGCAAATTATATCATGCTAAACAATCCCTTTCAACACTTGCTTATATTTAATTATGGTGTTAAAATAAACTGTTTCAAAAAATGAGTAAAAAACCAAGGGGATGAAAGCATGAGTATCATTAAGGACATAAATCTCGCGCCTTCGGGTGAAATGAAGATAAACTGGGTAGAGCGCAATATGCCCGTTCTGCGCGGCATATCCGAGGAATTTTCCAGGGAAAAGCCGTTTGAGGGACTTAAGGTCGCGCTTTCGGTGCATCTCGAGGCAAAAACGGCGTATCTGTGCCGTGTGCTCGAAATGGGTGGTGCGCAGATGTATGTCACAGGCTCTAATCCTCTTTCCACTCAGGACGATGTCGCAGCGGCGCTTGCTCAGGGCGGCATGAATGTTTTCGCCGAGTACGGCTGCTCGGAGCAGCAATATGAGGACTGCCTGCGCGAGGTCCTGAAGGTCGGACCTAATATAATCATAGACGACGGCGGCGACCTTGTGCATCTTATGCACGAGGAGTACCCCGAGCTCATCCCCAATGTTATCGGTGGCTGCGAGGAGACTACCACCGGCATAAACCGCCTGCACATAATGGATGCCGCGGGCAAGCTGCGCTTCCCGATGGTCATGGTAAACGATGCCGACTGCAAGCATATGTTCGATAACCGCTATGGTACCGGTCAGAGCGTTTGGGACGGCATATGCAGAACGACAAACCTCATCATAGCCGGTAAGTATGTCGTCATATCCGGCTATGGCTGGTGCGGCAAGGGCGTATCGCTCAGAGCCAAAGGTCTCGGCGCAAAGGTCATCGTCACCGAGACCGACCCCATCCGCGCGCTCGAAGCCGTCATGGACGGATACGAGGTCATGCCCATGCGCGAGGCTGCCAAGTTCGGTGACATATTCTGCACCGTCACCGGCGGCAGGGATATAATCACCGCCGAGCACTTCCCGCTCATGAAGGACGGGGCTATCCTCAGCAATGCCGGACACTTCAATGTCGAGGTCGATATGGAAGCCCTTGAGAAGCTGGCGGTGAAAAAATACGAGGCGCGCCACAACATCCAGGGCTATGTCATGCCCAATGGCAAAACGCTGTTTACCATCGCCGAGGGCAGGCTCGTAAACCTTGCCGCGGCGGACGGTCATCCGGCGGAGATCATGGACATGAGCTTTGCTATCCAGGCACTCTCGGCAAAGTACCTTGCCGATAACCGCGATAGCCTTAAGCCCGGTGTTATCTCCGTTCCGCGCGAGATCGACGAGAAGGTAGCGCGCTGCAAGCTGCGCGCCATGGGTGTTGAGATCGACTCCCTCAGCCGTGCTCAGGCGGAATACCTCGGCAAATAACAAACCGGAGAGGCTCTTAAATGGAAAACATGGAGAATATGGACTTTGAGGCGATGCGCGATAAACAGGCTGACGAGCTCATGCAACTTCTCGATGAGAGGAGAATGAAGGAGCTTCAGCTGCGCCTTGAGGATATGAACGAATTCGATGTCGCCGAATTTCTCACCGAGATAGGCGATAACCGCATGCCGATGGTGTTCCGGCTGCTCTCAAAGCAGACGGCGGCGGATGTTTTCGCAAACTTCGACGCTCCCGAGCAGGAGCAGATCATAAACTCGATAACCGACTCAGAGCTGTCCTCGATAATCGAAGAGCTGTATGTCGACGATGCGGTCGATATGATGGAGGAGCTGCCGGCGAATGTCGTAAAGCGCGTAATGCGCACCGCGACCCCCGAAACGCGCAGACTCATAAACCAGTACCTCAATTATCCGGAGAACTCAGCCGGAAGCATAATGACGGCGGAGTTCGTTGACCTCAAAAAATACATGAATGTGCGCGAGTCCATAGCGCGCATACGCAGGATAGGCGAGGACAAGGAGACTATCTACACCTGCTTTGTCACCTCTGCCGACCGCAAGCTCGAGGGCGTTCTCTCGGTCAAGGATCTGCTTTTGTCCGACGATGAGACCGTTATCGAGGATATAATGGACACAAATATCGTTTTCTGCATGACTCACGACGACCAGGAGGAAGCGGCCGAGAAGATCTCCGACTACGACCTCATGGCGCTGCCCGTTGTCGATAAAGAGGGCAGACTCGTCGGCATAGTCACCGTTGACGATGTCATCGATGTTATGGAAGCCGAGGCCACCGAGGACTTCGAGATCATGGCGGCAATGACGCCTTCTGACAAGCCCTACTCGCGCACCAGCGCATGGGATATGTGGAAAAGGCGCGTTCCGTGGCTGATGTTCCTCATGCTGTCGGCGACATTCACGAGCATGATAATAAACTCCTTTGAGAATGCGCTTGCGGTGCAGGCGGTGCTTATCGGCTTTATACCCATGCTCATGGGCACCGGCGGCAACTCCGGCGCTCAGGCATCCACCGCCGTTATACGAAGCATTTCTCTCGGCGATACCGAGCCTGAGGATGTCGGACATGTTATCTGGAAGGAGCTCCGCGTTGCGGTGCTGTGCGGCATAACGCTTGCGGCTGTAAACTTTGTAAAGATGCTGCTCGTTGACAGACTGCTGCTCGGGAACGACGCCGTAACGCTCACGGTTTCCGCCGTTGTCAGCGCCTCGATAGTTTTCATCGTCATATTCGCAAAGGTTGTGGGCAGCGTTTTGCCCATCGCCGCGGAAAAGCTCGGAGTAGATCCGGCGGTCATGGCGAATCCGCTCATTTCGACCATAACGGACGCCGTGTCGCTGCTCATATACTTCGAGATAGCAAAGCTCGTTATAAGCTTCTGAGCCGCGGCAATATCACGGGGGTATACATAGATATATGCTTGTAATAATAGAGAAGATGGGGCTGCTGACCATCATGCTGGCGATCGGGTATATGTGCGCAAAGCTCAAGCTGGTCGGACCCGATTTCAATAAAGGGCTCAGCAAGCTCGTAATAAATGTTTTCCTTGCCGGCATGATACTCTCGTCGGTCATAAATAAGCAGCTCGAAATGTCCGGAAGCGATGTCGCCTTCGGCATCGGAATGCTGACTTTAATGAGCCTTATAAGCCTTGGCATCGGCTTTATAACGCCGTCGGTCCTTCGCTTTAAGGGCGGCGATACCGGAATGTACCGCATACTTGTAGCATTCGGCAATGTCGGCTTCGTCGGTCTGCCGATAATATCGGCGGTGTACGGCGCGCAGTTCGTGTTTTTCGCGGCTCTTGTCAATATCCCGTTTAACCTCCTGCTGTACACCGTAGGCGTTATGCAGCTTCAGGACGGCGGGGACAATAAGAAATTCCAGCTTAAAAAGGCTCTGAATGTGCCGATAATAGCAACGCTGATAGCTACGGTAATATTCATTTTCGAGATACCCATGCCGCTCATCGTTGAGGACACTGCATCTACCGTAGGCGCGGCGTGCGTGCCGCTTTCCATGATGAGCGTCGGTCTTTCGCTGGGCAATGTCTCTATAAAAGAGGCGCTCACTCAGCCGCGGCTGTATGCCGTAAACATCGTAAGGCTCCTTATCGTGCCGCTTGCGACATGGGGAGTGCTGCAATTTATAATTGACGATCCCGTAATGCTCGGCACCGTCGTTATAATGTCAGCCTGCCCGCCCGCGATAGTCTGCCCCATACTCGGCATGGACTACGGGCGCGACGGGGTGGAGGGCTCGGAGGCCGTTTTCATCGGCTCCATCCTCTCCATAGTAACGGTACCCATCATCATATCGGTCTTAGGACTTTGAACCCATCACCCCGATGCCGGAGCGTCGGGGTGTCAGCTTTTCGGTATTACAATGCCCTGGTAATGACAGTTAATTAACAAAAGCAAAAATGCTCATAAAAAGTGCGCGAAAATTGTACAATTTTGAAAATGTGCACAAAATAGAAAAATATCCGTTGCATTTCGTGTTAATTTAGTGTTAAATAGTATTGTTGTACTCTGGTAAAATGTTTATTTCTTCACGAGGATAACCTATGGAATATGCGTATGTTTTAACTGTGCTTGCCGGCGCGGTGTTCGGCGTTATAGTGGCATATTTAAATATGCTGATAACAAGGTCGAAATTAAAAGCCGACAGCGTTATGGGGATAATGGGCGGCAATATGCTCAGGCTCCTGCTGGACGCGGCGGCACTTGCGGCGGCGTATTTCATCAGCAAGGCTCTGGATGCACCTGTGATCGCGGCGCTGCTCGCAACTGCGGTCGGGCTGTCAGTCGGCGGAATGGTGTTTCTCAGGGCTATGCTCAAAAAAATTCAACCGCGCGATGACACGGCGGATGGAGGTGAATGATATTGAGTGAATTTATAAGAGAGTACATTGCACCTACAAAAACGGTGTATTCGATGTGGGTCATAATGGCAGTCATATTACTGTTCTGCTTTATAGCCACACGAAATATGAAGGATAAGCCCGGCGTGCTTCAGAATATTGCGGAGATGATAGTGTCGTCGCTTCTGAATTTCTTCTCCGGAGTGCTGGGCGAAAAGAAGGTGCGGCATTATTTCCCGATGCTTGCTTCGTTCTTCGTCCTGATAATCGTGTGCAACTATACAGGTCTGCTCCCCGGAGCGGGTGAGGGTGATGAGGCACTGTTCACGGTACCTACCTCGGTGCTTGCGGTAACCGCGGCAATGGCGGTTATATCATTTGTGACCGTTCAGTCTGCGGGCATCAAAAAGCACGGACTCGGCAAGTATTTGCTGACATTCTTTAAGCCGTTCGTGTTCCTGTTCCCAATCCTCATACTCGAGCAGTTTACAAGGCCGCTTTCCATGGCGCTGCGACTTTACGGCAACATCCATGGCGAAGAGCTTGCAACGGAAACGCTTTTCGGCTTGTTCCCCATAGGGCTGCCGCTCGTTATGAATGTACTCAGTCTCCTTTTCTGCTTCATTCAGGCGATGGTTTTCACCATGCTGCTTGCAGTATTTATAAATGAAGCGACCGAGGACGAAGAATAAAAAGGTAAAACATATAGGAGGAAAATAAAAATGACAATAGCAGAAGGTCTTATTGCGATAGGTGTTGCGTTGGCTATCGGCCTGAGCACTATCGGCGTTGGTATAGGTCAGGGTCTTGCTGCGGCAAAGGCGCTTGAGGGCATGGCAAGGCAGCCCGAGATGAAGGGTCAGCTCCAGTCCGTCATGATCCTTGCAATGGGCTTCATGGAAGCGCTTGCTATCTATGGCCTGGTAATCGCATTCATGCTTATAGCAAAAATCGGATAAGCAGTTGATTTTCTGAAAGGAGGAGATCTGATTGTTAAACATATTTGGCTTGCAAATATGCACAGCCGATTTTCTGTGGACAATCATAAGCTTCTTCCTGTTTATGTTCCTGCTTAATAAGATCCTGTTTAAGCCTGTTTTGAAGTTGATGGACGAGCGCAAGGCGCGCATAGACGCAGACCTTGAAAATGGCAAGCAAGCCCGCGCCGCCCTGAAGGAAAATGAGGCTCAGCTCGCTCAGGAGCTGGCGCAGACCGGCGCGGATGCGCGCGGTGTCATAAACAGCGCCCGCAGTGAGGCTGAAAAGGCGAAGGGTGAAGTCCTCGATGCAGCCCATGCGCAGGCGGAAAAGCTCCATAGGGGTGTCCGCGAGCATGTGAAGGCCAAGGAGGAAGCTGCCGAGAGCGAGATCGACGACAGTATGCCCGAGCTCGTCGCCATCCTTTCGGATAAGCTCCTCGGCAGCGAGGCGGCAAACGATAAGGAGCTCATCGCCGAGTGCATAAAAGACAGTGCACAGTAACCTCATGACAGGAATTACGGGAAAGGAGGGATAGTTCTCAGGTGGAACTTGTGTATAAGATCATAAACTTCATTATCCTGATCGGAGCTCTCGCTTTTATCTGCCATAAGCTGAACCTGCTCGATAAGATTTTCGGCAGCCGCAGGCGCGATATAAGCCGCCAGATAGAGGATGCCGAGACCGCTAAAACGCAGGCTCAGGAGCTTGGCGCGGATATAGAGAAAGCAAAGCAGAAGAATGAAGAGCGCAAGCAGCAGCTTTTGAAGGATGCCGAAGAGCAGGCAAAGGCAGACAGCGCCGCCATAGCGGTATCCGGCGAGGAGGAGGCAAAAGGTCTCCTTGCCAATGCCGAAAAGAGTGAAGAGCAGCTCATGGAGCAGATGAAGAACAGAGTTTCTTCACAAACGGTGCAGCGCGTTGCACAGATAACCGCAAGCGTTCTGAGCCGCGGCAGCTTTGAAAGCTCCAAGCAGGCGCTCAATGAGAAGTTTATCGAACAAATAAAAGAATTGGTATCGGCAATGCCGAGTGACATTTTGAATATGAATGAACTGAAAAAACTTGACATTTCAATAAAGAGCGCACAGCCGCTGAGTGACGAGGAAATGCAGAAGCTCACTCAGATAATCTGTGAGACCTTTATCTCGTGCCACAACGAGGTCGACACCGATGTCATAGGCGGCGTGCGTATGCAGGTCGGCGACACGGTGTACGACGGTACTCTCGCGCACACTCTTGACAGACTCAGCCAGGATGTCGAGAGCAACACGCGCCAGAGCGATGAGCAGATGAAATCCATCGCCGAGGGCATCAAAAAGCAGCTTGAAAAGGTCAACGGCGACATTGATGTTTTCCAGACCGGCGAGGTCGTCACTCTGGGCGACGGTATCTGCCGCGTATCCGGACTTGCCGATGTCATGGCAGGCGAGATGCTTGAGTTCAAGGGCGGACTCAAGGGCATGGTACAGGACCTTGAGAAGGACAATGTCGGTGTCGTACTGCTTGGACCGTTCGGTCACCTTCAGGAGGGCGACAGTGTCCGCCGTACCGGCAGAATAATCGAGGTGCCCGTCGGCGAGAGCCTTATCGGTCGTGTCGTTGACGCTATGGGTACGCCGATAGACGGCAAGGGCCCGATCAAAAACGAGGGCTTCCGTCCCGTTGAGAGTCCGGCTCCGAGCGTTCTGTCCAGAAAGCCCGTTTCCGTGCCTCTCCAGACCGGCCTCAAGGCTATCGACGCGCTTGTGCCTATCGGCAGAGGTCAGCGTGAGCTCATAATCGGCGACCGCCAGACCGGTAAGACCGCAATAGCGCTTGACGCTATCATCAATCAGAAGGGCAAGGATGTTATCTGCATCTATGTCGCCATCGGTCAGAAGGAATCGACCGTTGCCGGCGTTGTTGAGAAGCTGCGCAGCCATGGCGCTATGGATTACACCATCGTCGTAGCCGCGACCGCATCCGAGCCTGCGCCCATGCTGTATATCGCGCCTTACGCCGGCGCTGCAATGGGCGAGTACTTCATGTATAAAGGCAAGGATGTCCTCGTTATCTATGACGATCTGAGCAAGCAGGCTGCTGCTTACCGCGAGCTTTCTCTGCTGCTCCAGAGACCGCCCGGACGCGAGGCATACCCCGGCGATGTATTCTATCTGCACTCCAGACTGCTTGAGAGAGCAGCGCGCCTTAACGAGGAGTCAGGCGGCGGCAGCATGACCGCTCTGCCAATAATCGAGACCCAGGCGGGCGACATTTCGGCTTATATCCCGACCAATGTTATCTCCATAACCGACGGTCAGATATTCCTCGAAAGCGATCTGTTCCACTCCGGCGTTCGCCCGGCAATAAATGTCGGCCTGTCGGTATCCCGTGTCGGCGGCGCGGCTCAGCTCGGCGCCATGAAGCAGGTCGCGGGCAGACTGCGCGTCGATCTTGCGCAGTACCGCGAGCTTGCATCGTTTGCACAGTTCGGCTCCGACCTTGACAAATCCACCCGCGACACGCTGCACCGCGGTGCGCGCATGACCGAAACGCTCAAACAGGGTCAGTATGCACCCATGAGCGCTGCGGATCAGGTCATTGCCATCTTCGCCGTGTCCGAGGGCTATGCCGACGATCTGGAGCTTGACGATATCGCGCGTTTCGAGTCGGAGCTCATAGATTATGTAAACCGCACATATCCCGAATTCAGCGGAGAAGTGCTCAGCGGCAAAAAGCTCAGCGCTGAGCAGCAGGCAAAGCTTAAAGAATGCATAGAGAACTTCAAGAAAACTTTTTAAGCGAAAATTGCTATGAGAGGAGGGGCATAAATGGCTAATATGCGTGCCATACGCACTCGAATAAAGAGCGTTAAGAATACCGAACAGATAACCAAGGCCATGAAAATGGTCGCGGTGTCAAAGCTGCGCAGAACGCAGAACAGTATGCAGGCTATGCGCCCCTTCGCCGAAAAAAGCCAAGAGGTCATGGACACGCTGCTTTCCGGCTCATCGGGACTTAAAAACCGGTTCATAACTCCGCGTAAAGAGGTCAAAAAGGTCTGCTATGTCCTGTTTTTGGGCAATAGAGGACTGTGTGGAGCGTATAACAGCGCGGTTTTGCACTATGCTAATTCCGTCATAAAGCAGTCCGGCAAGGACTATGGTCTTGTCGTGTGCGGACGCTGGGGCAAGGATGTGCTTGCAAACAGCAAGCTCAATGTGGTGCACACATTTTCCGAGCTCAGCGACACGCCCACGGTGGACGAGGCGCTTGAGATATCGGATTACCTCAAGGAACTCTACCTTAACGGGGAGTACGACGAGGTGCATCTTATATACCAGCGCTATATAACCGCTCTGCGTCAGGAACCCACGGATGTCCAGTTTCTGCCTGCAAAGCCCGAAAAGAGTGACAGCGCAGGTCAGACGAGAGTGTTCATCTTCGAGCCCGATACTAACAGCGTGCTCGAGGGCGTTATGCAGCTTTATCTTAACAATAAGGTCATGAGCACGCTGCTCGATGCCAAGTGCGGCGAGCACTCCGCGCGAATGACCGCGATGACCGCGGCTGCGGACAGCACAAAGAGCCTCATCGCAGAGCTCGACCTCAAGCTCAACCGCGTGCGTCAGGCGGCGATAACGACCGAGATCTCGGAGATAGTCGGCGGCGCGTCTGCGCTTAAAAAGAAGAAGTAAACCCCTTTAGGAGGTAAGTTAATGGAGAACGGAATTGTCAGAAGGGTCATAGGGCCTGTCGTAGATGTCCAGTTTCCCTCCGGTAAAATGCCGGATATATACAATGCGATCGAGGTAAAGCTCTCTGACCGCAAGATCGTCATGGAGGCGGTCCAGCATATAGGCGATAACAGCGTAAGATGCATATCGCTTTTCTCCACCGACGGTCTTTCCCGCGGCTGCACCGCGGTCGATACCGGCGCACCTATAAAAATGCCCGTCGGCGAGGCTACCCTCGGCAGAATGTTCAATGTAGTCGGCGAGCCTATCGACGATAAGGGACCGGTCAATGCTCAGGAGTATATGCCCATACACCGCGAAGCTCCCGCGTTTACCGATATTGCGCCCTCCACCGAGATACTGGAGACCGGTATTAAGGTCGTTGACCTGCTTGCACCTTATTCCAAGGGCGGCAAGATAGGTCTGTTCGGCGGCGCAGGCGTCGGCAAAACGGTTCTTATCATGGAGCTTATCCGAAATGTCGCATATGAGCACGGCGGTTATTCGGTTTTTGCCGGTGTCGGTGAAAGAAGCCGTGAGGGTAACGACCTCTGGCACGAGATGACCGAATCCGGTGTTATCAATAAAACAGCGCTGGTCTTTGGCCAGATGAACGAGCCGCCCGGAGCGCGTCTGCGCGTTCCTCTGTCGGGTCTTACTATCGCGGAGAACTTCCGTGATGAGTCCGGTCAGGATGTTCTGCTGTTCATAGATAATATCTTCCGCTTCACCCAGGCGGGGTCCGAGGTCTCGGCGCTGCTTGGGCGTATGCCCTCCGCGGTCGGCTATCAGCCCACCCTCGCAACGGAAATGGGCTCTTTGCAGGAGCGTATAACCTCCACCCGCAACGGCTCGGTAACATCGGTTCAGGCTATCTATGTCCCTGCTGACGACCTTACCGACCCCGCGCCCGCAACGGCGTTTGCCCACCTTGATGCAACGACCGTTCTGTCACGAAGCATATCCGAGCTCGGTATTTACCCCGCGGTCGATCCGCTGGAGTCGACATCGAGAATACTCGATCCCAATATCCTCGGCAAGGAGCATTACGAGACCGCACGCGCGGTTCAGGCGGTGCTCCAGAAGTACAAGGAGCTGCAGGATATAATCGCAGTCCTCGGTATGGATGAGCTCAGCGTTGAGGATAAGGCGACCGTCAGCCGCGCAAGAAGGATACAGAGATTTTTGTCTCAGCCGTTCCATGTCGCGGAGAACTTCACCGGTGTCAAGGGCGCGTATGTCAAGATGGAAGACACCATACGCGGCTTCCAGGCGATACTCGGCGGCGATTGCGACGATCTGCCCGAGCAGGCGTTCCTCATGTGCGGAACGATAGACGAGGTGCTCGCAAAGCGCGATCAATTCAAATGAGATGCGCTTTGATATTCGGAAAGGATAGCTGCTATGGCGGATAAGATAAATTTTCAGATAGCAACGGCGGACGGCGTAGTCTGCGACGCGATGGCAAGCTATGTGCTTGTTCCGCTCACCGACGGTGATGCCGGCATCATGGCGAGTCACGCCGCTATGATCGGTGCGCTCAGAGAGGGCGTCGTGAAGTATGTCATCGAGGGCGAGGAGCACTATGCCGCAGTCAGCGGGGGAGTCGTCAGTGTTGCGGATAATGAGCTGATACTGCTTGCACGCACTGCGGAAAAGGCGGAGACGATAGACCTTGCCCGTGCTCAGGCATCCAAGAAACGAGCGAGAGCGCGTATAGACCGCAAAAACAGCGACATCGACCTAAAGCGCGCAGAGCTTTCGCTCCAGCGAGCCATCGCCCGTGAAAAGGCATATCGCCTTATGCATAAGTAATAATCAGTTAGAAACGATGCTGCTCCATATGTGGAACAGCATCGTTTTTATTATCTGATACCAGCCGGTGCAGTGTATCCCGCCTTGCCTGATTTTTCCACTTGACATTTTCCCAGAACCTGCGTATATTATTAGCGAAGTCAGCTTTCCTTCCGACTGTTGGGTAATTGGCACCCTTCCTTACTGCAAGATGTGTCTGGCTTCTTTTTTCATCCAGATATAGAATCCGGTTGTCCGCTATTGCCTCCTGTATCGCAGACTGGACATTGCCTTTGGGATACACTGTGATTGCCTTATTAGCTTTCACCATTTTATCATTGGTTAGAGCCTTCGTATCCAGCTCCTCAATAACAACGCCGAGACCGCCCTGTGCTTTTACATCTGTGACAAGCACTATGCGGTTTTCTCTTTTGTTGCCTTTGCTCGGAGTGTCCGTAAAGGCGGCGATAGGTTTTTCCGAGGCGTTGAGAATGTCAACGAGACCTTCAAGACCGAGACCGTGATAATTTATCCCCGATCCGGTCGGTTTTCCTTCAAACACGGCTCTTTCCTCCGTGACCATGGCTCTGTATGCTTTTTCTGCCGGCATGTACAGGTCCAAGGCTTCGGCGCCTATCTCTTTGGTCAGGAAATTTGAGGTCGTGCCGATGTGCACCTCATTGCTTTTTGCGTCAAAGTCTCCGTTCAGCACAAGCTGAAGGTTAATTGGAAGATCGTCGTCAACGGAGTACCTATTGACATTTTCGGAAGAACTGCGTATAGTAGACTCATGAGAATCGTTTGTGATCCGGTTACCTACGGGGCCGGACAGACCGCTCAGGCGGCCGGCGATTCTCTTGTTTTTTATGTCATTCGTCAGGTCATATAAATGGAAAACGCCATCATTTTTAGCTCGTCCAATGTTAACTATGACATTATACATTTTCCCTTTGTATCGCACCGGCGCAAAGTAGTATGCAAAATAATCAAATTTATTATGCGTTACCTCTGAATCGTCAGCAAAATACTGTGCTTCCTGAACTATTCTCTCTATACTGGCTATTTCAGCGGTTTTTCTATCATTGGCTTTGTGGGCAAGTTCTTTTGCATCAGTTTTATCAACGATAACCGCTCGCCCATCTTACAAGGTAAATTTTCTTCCGCCGAGAAGTTCAAAAACATAATTTCTTATTGTGTTGTATTTTGAATTACCCGAAGCAGCTATCAATCTTGCAAGTTTGCTATCATCAGATAAATCAATTACAGTTTCTTCACTATAGCTCATCCCGCTATCCGCGAACACTGCATTCTCGTCTCCGAGATCGGGAGCTTTATTTATCCGCTCTTCGGGTGTCAGTGTTCGGCGGCTCGCTGCATCTCTTGCCTCGATCTCGCCAGCCGTGTTGCGGTACATCCTCTGATATTCTCCCTGTGTATCCGTCATTCTGCGGTCGAGATCGAGAAGATCACGAAACCATTTGTTTGGATAAAGCTCCTCGTAGAGCGCGTCTTGCTCTTTTTCGAGCTTCGCATAGCGTAAAGAACACCGCCGAGAGGCGGTGTTCCTGTTCTCTTATTCGGTTCTGAGTGCAACCACTGGGTCTTTATTCGCTGCGACCCTGGACGGGATCAGACCCGCGATAACGGTAAGCAGCATGCTTATCGCTATAAGCGCGAGCGCAGCCAGCGGCGGCAGCACAGCGTTTATCGAGTAGATGCCTGTGAGATGGTGAACGACGGCATTTATCGGGATACACAGCAGCATGGTAGCCAGTATGCCGATAAGTCCGGCTCCGAAGCCGACTATGACGGTCTCGGCATTAAACACGCTCGAAATGTCCTTTTTTGATGCGCCGATAGCGCGGAGAATGCCTATCTCCTTCGTTCGCTCAAGAACGCTTATATAGGTGATTATGCCTATCATAATGCTCGAAACTATAAGACTGATTGCGACAAACGCGATAAGAACATATGATATGACATCTATTATCGTCGTTACCGAGCTCATGATGAGCGCCACATAGTCGGTGTAGCTTATCTGGTCGGCGGGCTCAACGCTGTTGTTATAGTCCTCTATTACCGCTGCTACGGCGTCCTTTGCGGCAAATGTTGCGACATAGATGTTGACTCCGGCGGGGGAGTCGAGGTCAACATAGCCGAGAATGCGCAGGTTTTGCTCATAGCTCGAGCTTGAGAAGGTCTCGGGCATATACTCGTCATATATGAGCTTGTAGCCCTCGTCGGTGAGATAGCAGCTGTCAAACGCGGCGGCTAACGCGGATGCGGAGAGCTGCCCGAGCTGCTGCTTTACCTGATCGGCATAGGCCTCCTTTATCTGCTTGCTCAGCATCTCGCGCATATAGCCAAACAGCGTATCGTCGTCCATCGCTGTGAGCATATCGGCATATTCGGGGTAGCTTTCGAGCACCTTTTGCTCAATGTCGCTCCTTGTAACTCCGCTGAGCTGCTCGTCAATTAAGGAGTTTACATATGCATCGGGCGCTGTGGACATATACCCTATGTATATCTCCGCTTTTTTCGCATCGTCTATGCCCGCGCAGTAATCTATAACGGTCTGCTTTATCTCGTCGGCGGTGAGCACCTTGTCGGTCTCCTTAAACGGCAGACCGGTGAACACATCGTGCTGGGGATCCTCAAGCTGCTTTTTTACAAGCTCGCTCTGAGCTGTCTGCTCGACGACATACTTAGTCAGCGCGTTAGTGTACCCGATGGCGCCGGTCATCATGCCGGATACCGCATCCGCGCTCTGACGCACGATGCCGACTATCTTGAGCTCTATGCCGTTGCTGTACAGGGTCTTGAGCCCTAGCGGATCCGCGCTTATGTCCTTGTAAGCTCCGGTCTCGGGGTCATACTGCCAGCAGTCGGCAGGGAGGATGAGACTGAAGGTCTTTTTGCACACATCGGCATAGCTCCAGCTCTCGACCTTTGAGGTATCGACTTCCTCGCCGCTCATATATCCGGTCATTGCCGCGACCATTTCGCTTGAGGACTTGAGACCTAGGGCGTACAGCACCATGTCCGAGACCTCGTTGTTCTCATCAACTATCAAAACTGTCTCGTCATAGTTCTGCGGCCAATTGCCGTACAAAACATCGTACTGCTGCCGCAGCATGGGGCTTATGAGCCCATCGCCGCCCGGCAGCATCTCCTGCCACACGACAAACTGGCTCTGTGTGCTGCTCGTGCCGGACGAGGAGAACATATCGTTCATCGACTGGCTCACCGATTGCTCGGCATCCTCGCCGATAACGCCCGCACGCATTTTGCTCATGAGCGACATGACATCGGATTTAACGATCTTGCCGTCGGTATCCTTGGTGTAGAGGTTCATCGGGAGGTTGTAGGTGTACTGAACGCTTGTTGCGTTTTGACTGAGCGTGGAGTCCTTTGACATCTGCTCGTCGAGGAAAACCTTCAGCGCCTTTAGATTGTTGCTCTGCACCTCGGCATTTGTCATGGTGTTCATCATTTCGTACATGATTGTGTTGCCGTACACAGCGTCGTTATCGTGCTTGTTTTCGGCGTTCTCGGCGTTTATGCCCATAAGGCTTGTAACGAGGGCGGACATATCTACCGTCTCCGCCTGAATGCTTATCGGGTAGGATGAAAGCGTGTCCTCCTGAACCTTGTCGATGTAATTGTTAACGCCTGTGGAGATAGAGAGGATGAGCGCAATGCCTATAATGCCTATGCTGCCGGCAAACGCCGTCAGTATGGTGCGCCCCTTTTTCGTCATGAGGTTATTGAGCGAAAGCGAAAGCGCCGTGAGATAGCTCATGGCGGTTTTCTGCTGCACGGGTTCGGAGACCTCGTCGTCGGGCGCGGTGTACGGCATGGTGTCGCCGGTTATGAGACCGTCGCGGAGGCGTATGATGCGCGAGGCATAGCTGTCGGCAAGCTCGGGGTTGTGCGTTACCATGATGATGAGCTTATCCTTGGAGATCTCCTTGAGTATCTCCATTATCTGCACGCTCGTTTCCGAATCGAGCGCACCGGTGGGCTCGTCTGCGAGCAGAATGTCCGGATCGTTTACGAGAGCTCGCGCTATCGCAACGCGCTGCATCTGACCGCCGGACATCTGGTTCGGCTTCTTGCCGAGCTGGTCGCCGAGTCCGACCTGCTCAAGCGCTTTCACGGCTCTCTCGCGCCGGTCTGCTTTGCTGACGCCCGATAGGGTCAGCGCAAGCTCTACATTTGCCAGCACCGTCTGGTGCGGAATAAGGTTATACGACTGAAAAACAAAGCCGATGGAGTGGTTGCGGTAGGTGTCCCAATCTCGGTCGGAGTATTCCCTGGTGGAGCGACCGTTTATTATGAGGTCGCCGTCCGTGTACTGGTCAAGCCCGCCGATTATGTTCAGCAGGGTGGTCTTGCCGCAGCCGGAGTGACCGAGAATGGCGACAAACTCGCTCTTGCGAAACTCAAGGTCAATGCCCTTGAGCGCATGAACAGTATCGTCGCCAACGGCATAATCTTTTGTAATGCCTTTTAATTTGAGCATGAGGCGCGTCTCCTAAAATCAATGTATAATGCAGCAATTATCGGCTTTTTTTGTTGCAAAGTCAATAGATGTAACAGAAAGTTCAGAAACAAATCCGCACTCTGCCGGTGTTGACAATTCTGCCGCCATGAGTTAGAATAACCCTGTTACGCCCTGTTAGCTCAGCTGGATAGAGCGACCGCCTCCTAAGCGGTAGGTCGGAGGTTCGAATCCTCTACAGGGTGCCAAAAAGCCGACAGCCTTTTGCTGCCGGCTTTTTGCTACCCATTTGCAGAGATAAGGCGAGCTGCACAAATTGCGCGGCGGCGTTTCGTGAAAACTGACAATTGAAAAGTAGAGATAAATGATTTACGATAGACACATAATATTTCCTAAGGAAACAAAAGCTTGCCTAAGGAAATACAAGGAGAAATACTGATTTGATCGAAAGGAGAAAAAATATGAAAAAAATGACGGCAAAACGATGGCTCGTGCTGGCATTAGTGCTGGTTTTTGTCGGCTTTATCGGTGCATCGCTGATTCAAACCGACTTCGGCAATGTGTCGATAACGAAGCTGAATTTTGAGACGGAAGACGGGCTCACACTTAGTGCGCTGCTGCTGACTCCGGACTCGGCGACGGCGGATACTCCCGCACCTGCTATAGTTACGGTGCATGGATGGTATAACAACAAAGAAATGCAGGATCTGAATTATGTTGAGCTGGCAAGGAGGGGCTTCGTAGTTCTTGCCATTGACCAGTACAGCCACGGTGATTCGGATAATGCGGATGTAGGCTTTGAAAACTATTCCGGCAACGGACTGTACTATGCGGTCAAGGAAATCGCAAAGCTCAACTATGTTGACAAGACGAGGATAGGCGTGACGGGGCACTCATACGGCGCAGAGTGCTGCAAACCTGCCGTGGAGCGGGATAAAGAGGCTGACGAGCAGCTTATAAGTGCGGTTCTGCTCGTATGTGCCGATTCGGTTTACACTCCGAGCAACCCCATGACCAATATGCCGAGATGCGTTTATGATCCGTACAGCGATGAAGCAGGCTTCTTTAACTTCTGGGGCAACAGAGATGTCGGTATAGTTGCTGCACAGTACGATGAGTTTTACCACGGCTATCCGGATGACACGGCTGCAAACAGCACAGCACCCAGAGATTATATCCATCAGCCGACGGCGCAGTCGTTCCTTTACTTCGGCGTTGATCCCGAGGGTAAGACAGAGCGCTCTGCATACGAGTATTACTACGAAACTGTCGATGGAGAGGATTGCTTCCATGTGATCTACAACCCCGACATTATTCACCCTCAGGCGCACTGGAATATCGGTGTTGAGAAGAGCGTGATCGAATTCTTTACCGACTCCCTCGATGCACCGAACCCCATCTCGTCGAGCAATCAGACATGGCCTATAAAATGTGCGTTTAACGGAATATCCCTCATAGGCTTCTTTATGTTCATAGTGAGCCTTGCCATCTATCTGCTTGATAAGCCCTACTTTGCCGCTTTGAAGGCAGAGCGCGAGGTAGCCCGCCTTGAGGCACCCAAGTCCGGATTGGGTAAGTTCTGGTTCTGGGGCGGAATGGTGCTCGCCATGCTGTTCGGTATGATCGCGTACCTAAAGATGCATGACCCGATACAGAATCTGTACCCGAACCTGTATAATCCCACCGCCCACGGATACAGCTTCTTCTTTAACCAGTTCCCGACGCTCTTCATCGGTTGTTGGTCCGCTGCCTGTGGATGCTTCCTCGTTCTGCTCATGTTCCTGTCGTACAAGACCTACGGAAAGAACAACGGCATGGATCTGGCGGTGCGGGGCGTAAAGATAAGTCTGAGCAAGCTGTGGAAAACGATAGTCCTTGCGGTCACTGTTGTTGCCGCAGGCTATGGTCTGATCTTCTTCGGAGATTGGGCGTTCCTGACGGATGCACGAGTATGGATCCTTACGGTAAGGGCATTCGGCGCAGCCAAGTTTGCGGTGATCTGGAAGTACCTTATATTCTTCCTTATGTACTTTGTTGCGATGTCTGTTTCCGTGAACTGCTTTAACTACAACAAGGTCGGGAAGCCTTGGGTAAATACACTGATCCAGTGCGTAAGCGTAGGTCTAGGTCCCGTGCTTTTGGTCGCATTGCAGTATGGCTTCTTCAAGTCCAGTGGCTATATGTTCACCGAATACTACCATATCTGCGGCTCGATCGTCGGCATCTGGTTGTTCCCGATAATCGTTTATCTGCCTCTGGCGGCGTTTGTCAGCCGGACGATATACAAAAAGACCGGCAATCCCTATATCGGGGGCATAATCATGGGTATTCTGCTTACAATAATAAATTGCACCAATACGCTTACATTT
>SFLE01000022.1 GCA_004553495.1 Clostridiales bacterium
TGTACAGCTATGAATTGGCAACATACATTTCTCTTTCAGGGACAGCTGAAAAAAGCCATGTGAACGCTTATGACTATTCTCGTTCCTGCCACATTACGGGGAACAGCAATAATGGTAAACAATATAGCCTGTACGACTACGGGACTTCTTGCCATATCAGCCTAACCGTAAACGGGAAAACCGCTACGGGATATGACTACGGAAGCGGGTACCACTTTTCATGTTCTGTTAGCAATAGGTCTGCAAGCATTTATGACTATGAAACCGGACAGCACTATAACTACTCCTGCTAACAGGCGAGCAAATTGAATCTTTTGGCGCAAGAATAGTCATTCAGATTCTGCGCCGCAATAGACAAAGAATAAGAAAAATCCCTCTGAAATCAATGATTTCAGAGGGATTTTGGTCCGAGTGAGGTGACTTGAACACCCAACCTCGACATCCCAAATGTCGCGCCCTACCAGTTGAGCCACACCCGGTTATTCACTTTTCTGCCATTATACCACGGAGGGGGAGAAAATCAAAGATTTTTCTATCTGTGGTCAAACATGTGGTCAAAGCCGATTTTATACCGCTTTCAGCAACCGGGGAAAGTCCCGCAAACGCAGGCGTCGCAAGGCTTTGCGGCGTTTCGCCTCACCCTATCCCGGATACCGCCACGGCACTCCCAAACCACCCGCGCTACCAACTGCGCTACACCCGGATATATCGGCAAGCGACATTATACCGCATTGCGGCATTTCATGCAAGCGTTTATTAAGTTTCCTTTAACATTCTGTTAACAGTCGAAATTAGTGGAATATTGCCCAAAATATTCCGTCCTTATAGATGAGGCGGCAAGAGGTCGAGCCGCGACACGAAAATACATGACTATTTCCAAACATGTATCGACCTGAAAAGACAATCATAACAGTTAGAAAGGATCACAAACAAATGTTAAGCGGTATTGCAGATTTCGTAGCATGGATTCTTGATATGACCGGCGATATCCCCGAAATGGAGTGGTTTGACAAAATCGGTGATTGGCTCGGAAACATCGGTCTTTAATCTATATCACCAAATAATTACACCGGCGTTCGTATGAGCGCCGGTGTTCTTTTATTCTTCCGTTTTTTCTTCCTTATCCTCGTCCTTTTTAAACGCAAAGAAGCGCTGACCAAGGTAGTTCAAAACGACGAACAGGCACATACCCGCAAGCATCGCCACATTTTCCTGTATCGACACCGAAGCTCCGGACAGCATCGCCCTTACGAGCGGCTTTGCCACTCCGTAAGCGATGAGATAGCACACTGAGATATTTGCGACAAAGCGTCCGACGACCCTCCAGTCGCGTTTTTTATACTCAAAGGTAAAGTACTTATTCAGAAAATAGCTGAGTATGCTTCCGAAGAAGTAGTTCGACGCTGACGACAGCCAATAGCTCAGATGCAACACATTGTAGAACACGAACATTATCGCCGTGCCGAAGATGGTGTTTATAACGCCGACTATGATAAAGCGCAGGAATGTTTTATCCAAAAACTTTGACAGCAGTTTTTTCATCTTTCACCTCTGTGTTACAGGTACATTTCCGGACGGCGGGTGCCGAGATACGGCTTGCGCGCACGGTACACTGCGGCATCACCGAGTTCGATCTCGCACACGGCAAGCTGCGGCTTTTTCGGCAAGCCGCGCTATCTCCGGGCAGTCGGGCTTCATGCAGTAGCGCTCAACATCCTGCTTTTCATACTGCGGGAAAAACGGCGAAAGCTGTATCTCCGGAAAAAACAGCAGATCGCAGCCGCGCGCGGCATCACAGTACTCAAGCGAGGTCTTCAGGTTATCGGCAATGTCGGAGGTCATCGACATCTGCGCCATAGCAAGCTTCATGGTATATTTCTTACCTTCTTTACCTATTGCGCATCACGGTCTTCATTCTCAGACCGTGGTCGAGGATGCTCTTGCGCAGGCGCAGGTTCTTGGGCGTTACCTCAAGGAGCTCATCGTCGGCGAGGAACTCAAGGCACTGCTCAAGGCTCATCTGTCTGGGCGGGATAAGGCGCAGAGCCTCGTCCGAACCGGAGGCGCGGGTATTTGTCAGATGCTTTGTGCGGCAGACATTGACCGCAACATCATCCGCCTTCGGGCAAACGCCGACTATCATGCCCGCATACACCTTCGTGCCGGGGGTTATGAACATTGCGCCGCGCTCCTGCGCGTTCCAAATGCCGTATGCGACTGCCTCGCCGGTCTCGAATGCGATGAGCGAGCCGGTGTTGCGTCGGGCAATATCGCCCTTGTAGGGCTCGTATTTCTCAAAGACGGAAGCCATGATGCCCTCGCCCTTGGTATCGGTCAAAAATTCGTTGCGGTAGCCGAAAAGTCCGCGCGACGGAATGAGATAGCTGAGCTTTACGCGGTTTCCGACCGGAGTCATCTCAATAAACTCGCCCTTGCGCGCGCCAAGCTTTTCCATAACGGAGCCCATGTAATCCGACGGAACATCAACAACGACGCGCTCTATCGGCTCGCAGGTTGCGCCGTCGATCTCTTTGTACAGCACGCGCGGGGGCGATACCTGGAACTCGTATCCCTCGCGGCGCATGGTCTCGATTAGGATGCTCAGGCTCATTTCGCCGCGTCCGGCGACATTGAACGAATCGGTCGAGCCATCGACATCGGTGACGCGCAGGGAGACATCCTTGAGCGTTTCGCGGATGAGGCGGTCGCGGATCTGGCGCGAGGTGACGAACTTGCCCTCGCGTCCGGCAAACGGGCTGTCGTTTACCGAGAAGGTCATCTCCAGTGTAGGTGCCGAGATCTTGACAAACGGCAGGGGATCGGCAAAGCCCTTTGCGCATATCGTATCGCCGATGGTGACATCGCCGATGCCGCTCATTGCGATTATATTGCCCGCCGACGCCTCGGTAACGGGCACCTTGCTCAGCCCGTCGAACTCGTACAGCGACACCGCCTTTGCCTTCATGGGCGCGGCATCGGGAGCATGGTAGTTACAGACCTCTATCTCCTGGTTCTGCTTTATAACGCCGCGCTCGATGCGTCCTATGGCTATGCGCCCGACATACTCGTTGTAGTCAATGCTCGAAACGAGCATCTGGAACGGGCTGTCGAGGTCCTGCTCGGGCTCGGGGATGTACTCAAGAATGGTGTCAAACAACGGCTTGAGATCCGTACCGGGCACCTCGGGGGAGTAGCTGGCGGTGCCCTGTCTGCCGGAGCAGAAAAGCATGGGAGAGTCAAGCTGCTCGTCGGTGGCATCAAGGTCCATGAGGAGCTCCAGAACCTCGTCGATGACCTCGTGGATGCGTTGGTCGGGACGGTCGATCTTGTTGACGACGACTATGACCCTGTGACCGAGCTCAAGCGCGCGGGAGAGGACGAACCTCGTCTGCGGCATGGGACCCTCCGCCGCGTCAACGAGCAGGATAACGCCGTTGACCATCTTGAGGATGCGCTCGACCTCGCCTCCGAAGTCGGCGTGACCCGGAGTGTCAACAATGTTTATCTTCGTATCGCCGTACTGCACAGCGGTGTTCTTTGCCATAATGGTTATGCCGCGCTCGCGCTCAAGATCGTTCGAGTCCATGACTCGCTCGACTATCTCCTGATTTTCGCGGTAAACGCCGCTCTGCTTGAGCATCTCATCGACCAGCGTAGTTTTGCCGTGGTCAACATGCGCGATGATGGCTACATTTCTGAGTTTTTGCATTTAAACTCAACTCCTAATCAAAATTCAACACAAAAATATATATTAGCACCTAAACCCTTTAATTACAAGCCTTTTCGGAGTTAAATCGAGCCTGTACCGATACATTTTTTGCCCTTGAGGTGATGACGCAGGTAAATCCTGCACCCTCGGCTCCCCCTCAAGGGGAAGCCGTCACCGAAGGTGACTGATGAGGTGGAATTAAATCGTGCCGCAAAACGCACAGCATTGTCACCCACCGGCTTGAGCAATGTGATATAATAGCGTAAAGCATTTGACCGGAGGTTAGCCATGACCATTGCAGAGCTGGAGAATGTGGACGACGAAACGCGGTACATTATCGAAGCTGCCGCCATCACACACGACATTGACCATTTCATCCGCGTATGGGCATACGCAAGGACAATAGCCGAGCTGGAGAATGTGGAAAACTTCATGGTCGCATGGGGAACGGATTACCAGCGCAAAAACGGATAGAGGTGAACGGTATGATACGAGAAATTTGCAGGGATGAGGCGATCCTCGCCCGCAAGAGCGCTCCCGCTGCGGCGGACGATCTCGGCACTGCCGAGGATCTTCTCGACACGCTCAAGGCTCACCGCGACGGCTGCGTCGGCATGGCGGCAAACATGATAGGCGTTTGCAAATGCATCATTGCGTTTCAAAGCGAGCGCGGGTACATGGTCATGCTGAACCCCGTTATACTTGAGCGCTCCGAGCCGTATGAGGCGGAGGAGGGCTGCCTGTCGCTCAGCGGCACGCGCAAAGCAAAGCGGTTCAAGACCATAAAGGTTCAGTGGCAAAACGAAAAGCTGCAAACGCGGTGCAAGACCTTCACCGGCTTCACCGCGCAGATAATCCAGCATGAGATAGATCATTGCAAGGGGGTCATTATATGATTTTATACTACACCGGCACCGGCAACAGCCGCTATGTCGCGCAGCGCATTTCCGAGGCGCTCGGAGATGAGCTTATCTCCATGAACGAGTGCATAAAGGCGGGCGATACATCGTCTGTCGAGACCGGCGAGCGCGTTGTTATAGTCACTCCGACATACGCGTGGCGCATACCGCGCATCGTGCGTGACTGGGTATTGAAGACCAAACTCGCAGGCGCAGAGCGGGTATGGTTCGTTATGACCTGCGGCAGCGAGATAGGAAACGCCGCAAAATACAGCAGGGCTCTTGCCGAGCAGCTCGGGCTTGAGTATATGGGAACGGCTCAGGTTGTCATGCCCGAAAACTACATTGCCATGTTCGACGCTCCCGAGGTCGCCGAGGCGCGGCAGATAGTCGAAAAAGCTCAGCCGGATATAGAAAACGCCATAGCCGCGATAGCGGACGGCAGGGCGTTTGCAAAGCCCAGGAATAATCTCTACGACAAGCTCATGAGCGGTCCTGTAAACCCGATCTTCTACTCGTTTTTCGTAAAGTCCAAGGCGTTTACCGCAAACGACACCTGCATCGGCTGCGGCAAATGCGCGCATTTATGCCCGACCGGCTGCATAAGTATCAAGGATAAGCGCCCGGTGTGGGGCGAGGGCTGCACCCACTGCATGGCGTGCATCTGCTACTGCCCCGTAAGCGCCATTGAATACGGGAAAAAGAGCATCGGCAAGCCCCGCTATCACATAGAAAACTTACAGCTATAAAAAATGAGCTCCATAGGAGCTCATTTTTTTGATATCACATTTTCTCCGGTGCGGTGACTCCGATTATCGAAAGCGACAGTGCGATAACCCTTCTCACCGTGTCAGCCAGCAGCAGGCGAGCCTCCAGAACGCCCTCGGGCGCACCCTTTATGCGGCATACGGTGTAGAACCTGTGGAAGCGCGCGGCAAGCTCGGTGACATACTTGTTTATGCGGCTGGGGTCGTAGTCGCGCGCGGCAAGCCTTATCTCCTCGGGCAGCAGCGCCACCTGCTTTATGAGCTCGCGCTCCTGCTCGGCTGTGAGCAGCGTGAGATCGGCGCTGCCGGCATCGGGCACCTCATGACCGTCCTCGCGCAGAGCCGAGAGCATGGTGCATATCCTCGCATGGGCATACTGGACATAGTACACCGGATTTTCGCTGTCCTGACGCACGGCGAGGTCGAGGTCGAACTCGACCGGCGACTCAGGACGGGAGTTAAAGAAATAGCGGGCTGCGTCAACGGGGATCTCATCGAGCAGATCGCTGAGCGATATGGCCTTGCCCGTGCGCTTTGACATGCGCACGACCTCGCCGCCGCGCATGAGCTTTACAAGCTGCATGAGCACTATATCGAGCCTGTGCTCGCCGTCGAGACCGAGCGCGTCCATCGCGCCCTTGAGACGCGCGACATGACCGTGGTGATCCGCACCCCAGACATTTATGACCTTATCGAAGCCGCGCTTTTCAAACTTGTTGCGATGGTAGGCAATGTCAGCCGCAAAATAGGTGTAGAAGCCGTTTGCGCGGCGCAGAACATCGTCCTTGAGCTCGAGCTTTTCAATATCCTCGGGCTTTTTGCCGGCAGCAAGAAGCTTGTCCGAGAGTATCTTTGAGGTGTGCAGCCACAGCGCGCCGTCCTTTTCGTAAGTGTAGCCCGCGTCGGTGAGCTTCTGCACGGACTCGGCGACATAGCCGCTTTCATGCAGGCTCGATTCGAGGAACCACTGATCATACTCTATGCCATAGCGAGCAAGGTCCTTTTTCATCTTCGGCAGATTAACGGACAGCCCGAACTGCGCCATGAGCTTATGGCGCTCCTCGGTGGGGAGCTCAAGCCAGCCGTCGCCGTATTTCTCGCAGAACTGCTTTGCCAGCCCCTTTATATCGTCGCCGTGGTAGCCGTCCTCGGGGAACTCTATCGCATCCTCGCCCTTCAAAAGCTGAATGCTTCTCGCCTCGATGGACGAGGCGAATTTCTCTATCTGATTGCCGGCATCGTTTACATAGAACTCGCGCCAAACATCATATCCCGCGCGCGCGAGCACGGATGCCAGCGCATCGCCCAAAACGCCGCCGCGGGCATTGCCCATGTGCATGGGTCCGGTGGGGTTTGCGGAAACAAACTCTACCATGAGCTTTTTTCCCTCGCCGATATTGCAGTTGCAGTAGGCATTGCCCTCCTGCTCGACATTTTTGAGCACATCGGCATACCATTTGCTGCCCATGCGGAAGTTCATAAACCCGGGTCCCGCGACCTCGGCGCTTTCGAACCAGCTTCCCTCGAGCTGCATATTGTCAACAAGCGTCTGAGCGACATTGCGCGGCGGCATGCGCATGAGCTTTGCGCTCGCCATTGCGTAGTTTGCCGCATAATCGCCGTTGGAGGTGTCCTTGGGTATCTCAACGCTGCCGTTGAGCGTTATTCCTGCGGGCAGTTCGCCCTTTTCCGCCGCGGCGAGGTATGCCGCTTTTACAAGGTCGGTAACCTGCTGCTTTGCCATCTGTATCATATTTGCCATAAACTTTATCCTCTCAGCTTCTTAGCTTAACGCTCATAGTAAGTGTATTTCTGCTTGCGACCGTGTGCTCCATGTTGACGACATAGTCTATCCTCAGCTCGCCGCCGAAGTCGTCGAAGCTTGCGTCTATCCTGCGCGTGTCAACGCCCATGGTAGCCGCGCCGAAGCGCGTTTCGTATAAAAACCGGCTCTGCTCACCCTGACGGAACACCATTTTCGAGTTTAGCATTCCTCTGCGCTCAACGGTAATGCCGTCGGGCGAAATGAAAACGCTCGTAGTTGTGCCCTGAAGTCCGGTTATCTCGCTTTCGGTGTAGTACACCTGATAGCCGTCCTCGGTGCGGCAGTAAACGCCCTCAGTCATGAGCTCTATGGTCTCTGCGTCGGGCTGCATAAAGCCCTGCACGCCGGTTATCTTAATAACTGCGTTCATTCAATGCCCTCCAGCGGAAACGGCTCAATATACCGAACGCGGCTTTTGAGCTCATAGCCGAGCATCAGGGGCGCAAGGGCGTTGAAGTCCTCCGTGCTGCCGCTGGTGTAATACTCCTCGCTGCCTGTTCCGGAGGCGAGGATGCCGTTATCCCTCAAATATCCGGCAAGGCTGTATGCCGAAGCATCGGCTGCGCCGATAAGCTCGACGCCCTCGCCAAGATACTCTCTTATCGCGTCGGCAATGAGCCCGTAGTGCGTGCAGCCGAGCAGCAGCGCGCCCACTCCGGCGCTTTTTATCTTTTCAAGGCTGCGCGCCACAACCTCCGCGACCATGGGGTCTGCGCTGTCATAATGCCCGCTCTCTATCAAGGGCACGAACTCCGGACAGGCGAGCGCCGTCACCTCGGCATCGGGCGCAAGCTCGTGTATCCTGCTTTGAAACGCACCGCTTTCGATGCTCGTTTTCGTTGCGATAACGCCGAGTCTTTTAGCGCCGGTCGCAGCGAGCATTTTCACCCCCGGCACGAGAACGCCTACCGCCTTTGTTCTGCTGCCTTCCAAAAGCGCGGGAGCATTGCTCGATACGGTGCCGCAGGCGGCAAGGATAGCCTTAACGCCGAAGCTTTCGGCAAAGCCGATGTTCTGCCGCGCGATGGTCATTATCTGGCTGCGGGGTCTGCCGCCGTAAGGCATACGGCCGGTGTCGCCGAAATATATTATATTTTCATCCGGCAGGAGCCTGCGGAGCGCGCGCACCGCAGTAAGCCCGCCGAGTCCTGAATCGAACACGCCTATAGGTCTGTTGTCCATTATTCTAACTCCTAATTTTCTACATCATAATATAATATGATAAATCGGTGAAAATTACAAGGATTTTTATGTGGCACAGGGGCAGTCTATCTGATATAATGAAATAACAAAACGCGATCGGAGGCAATGCTTTGAACATAGATCTTACCGACAAGGAGTTTCGCAGGCTCCTTGACCTTGTTTACATCGGCAACTGGATCCTCAACTCCACCCGCACGACCGACAGATTTGAGGATTATGACATAGTTCAGGAAAAGCTCTTCTCCCTTTGCGCTAAAAACGGGATGAAGTCGCTCATACAGGTCTGGCACGGCCATATTTTCCCGTCGCGCGCATACGAGGACGGCGGCATACACGAGGCGATCGCCGACTATGAGGACGCCGTGTTTTTCGACATTCTCGCGGAGGAGCTGGCCCGGCGAGATCTCGGCGAGGACTGCGACGATCTGGGCGCGCTCACCGCGCGGATGGATGAGTACATGGATGAGTTCGAGCAAAGCGGCGTTGCAAACCTCACGCTCGATGTATAGAATATAAATTACTGCGAAAACTAACTGCACCGGAGTTATCCGATGCAGTTTTTTCGTTTGTGAGGCGAAAGCATGAAAATGACCAACGATGAATACCGGCACTATTCAGACTCCCACCAGCCGCGCTCTAAATGCGCCCTGAACGCTGCGAAGGCGTTTCTCGTCGGTGGGCTCATCTGTTGCATAGGACAGGTGATATTGCAGCTTTATCTCGGCGCGGGGCTCGATAAACAGGCGGGTGCCGCCGCGACCTCGATAACGCTCGTGTTCCTCGGCGCGCTGCTCACGGGGCTCGGGATATACGACCGGATAGCGAAGTTTGCCGGAGGCGGCACGCTCGTTCCGATAACCGGATTTGCAAACTCCATGGTAGCGCCGGCTCTGGAGTTCAAGACCGAGGGTCTCATAACCGGCACGGCGGCTAAAATGTTCATCATAGCCGGTCCCGTCATCGTTTACGGCATAACCGCGAGCGTTGTATACGGGCTTATTCTTTGCATTATAGGGTGATAAAAATGAGCAAAAAGAAAACAAAGCGCAGCTCGCTCCCGTCGGGCGAAAATGTTGCGCCCTGCGATTTTCGCGGGCGCGACGGCGAGATAAACACCCCCAAGCGCACAAAGGCTCCGGACGGCATTTCCGGAGACTGGGGAAAGTAAAAGCAGGTCAGTGACCTGCTTTTTTCATTGCCTGTTCATTTGTCTTAAGAACGCGAAAACGGCGAGCACGGTAAACAGCACGGCATAGCCAGCCACCCACGCGAAATGCTCCCACACGCCGGATGTCGTTCCGGCATACATCGCCTGCTCAAGCTTCACAGCGTGCATGAACGGCAGCACCTCGGCTATCTTCTTGAATGCCCCGCCCACAAGGTCGAGATCAAACCATATGCCCGAGAGCCACGCCGTGAGGTTTGTAAGCAGAGCTCCGCAGATGCCGCCGACCTGCTTTACATTGAAAACACTGCCGCACAGAAGTCCCAGAGCTATAAACAGCACCGCAGCCGGAATGCCCGCGAGCACCGCTCTTATTATGCCCGCCGTTACCGGAAGTCCCAGCGGTATCGCAACCAGAAAGCACACGGCGCTTTGGGCTATCGCCATCGGCAGCAGCGGCAGAGTATAGCCGAATATGAAATCGGCGGCGGTCAGAGGCGTTGTGTAAAGCCGCTGGAGCAGCGCGCTGCCGCGGTCCTTTGCCAGCAGAGTTGCCGAAAACAGGGTTATGAACGACAAGCCGAACACCGTCATGCCCGGTGCGAGCATTTCTATCTCAAACAGCGGCACCGGCACATTCGCCTGTATCGCCGACAGCAGAAGAATGAGCACCACCGGAAAGCCAAGACCGAAGCCGAGGTTTATCGGATCGCGCAGTATCTCCTTCCATGTGCGTCCGGAAAAGGTCAGCATCCTCATTTTTCGCCCCCCTTTACTATCTTAACAAAGGCGTTTTCAAACTTTTCCTCGCCGGCAAGCGCCTTCAGCTCCGCCGCCGTGCCGAGGGCGAGCAGGTGACCGTCGCGCATTATGCCGATGCGGTCGGACAGCTCCTCTGCCTCCTCCATATAGTGCGTGGTCAGGACGATAGTAACTTTGCCCTTGAGGGCGCGCACCATGTCCCACAGCTCGCTGCGGGCTATTACATCGAGCCCAAGCGTGGGCTCATCGAGAAACAGTATCTCCGGCTCGCCGGTGAGCGCCATGGCTATGCTCAGCCTTCTCTGCCAGCCGCCGGACAACTTGCCCGCCTTTCTCGCGCTTACATCATCAAGCCCGAACTCTGAGGACAGTCTGGCTGCACGCTCGCGGCTCTCGCTTTTTGAAAGGCCGTGCACCCCGCACATCAGCTCGAGGTTCTCCCGCACCGTGAGGTTCGGCGCAACGGCGGTCTCCTGCGGGGAAACGCCTATGAGCCTTTTAACGCTCTGCGCATCCGTTTTAACGCTTTTCCCGCCGAGAACGGCATCGCCCGAGGTGGGGCGTGTAAGGCACGAGAGCATTTTTATGGTCGTCGTCTTGCCCGCCCCGTTAACGCCGAGGAGAGCAAACAGCTCGCCCCTTGCTATGCTCAGATCGAGCCCGTCAACGGCGGTGACATCCTTATATTTTTTCGTAAGTCCTATCGTTTGTATCGCGTTCATTTCGTATCTCCTTTGCACCAGCGATGCCGTAGTCCCTCGTATGCGTCCGTCAGCGCGCGGCTAACATAGTCCTCGCCCCAGTCGAGATAGCCGGTGACTATCATCGTGGCGATGCCGTGCACGAATATCCACATCTCAAGGTGAAACAGCCGCGCATCCTCCCTGCTCAGTCCCGTGCTGCGGCTTATTATCGAGATAATGCCCTCTATGCTTTTATCCTCCGCCTGCGTCTGCTCCATGGCGCTGCGGCCGCGCATGAAAAGGAGCTTGAAAAGCTCCGGAGACTGTCTCGCAAAGGCGATATACGCCATGCCGCTCGCCTTATACGGCGTATACTCTCCGCTCTGCATTCCCTCGCGCAGAAACGCCTGATATTCAAGGTTTGCTGCGCGCACGACCTCATCCTGCACCTGCTGCATATTCTCAAAAAGCCCGAAAACGGGCTTTGCCGAGCTTCCGAGCGCAGCGGCAAGGCTTCTTGCCGTGAGCGCGGGCATCCCGCCCTCGCGCACTATCTCCAGTGCGGCGGCAATTACCTCCTCGCGAGTGAATTTCATTTTAGGCGGCATTGTATCGCTCCTTTCGCAACTTGCGTTGCGCAACATTTGTTGCTATTATAGCACACCCTGCCGTTTTGTCAATGTTAACATCAGGTTTGTTGACAAATCTCAAGCATCATGTAGAATATAGCTTACGGAGGTGGGCAGAATGAATAAGAACAAAAAGAAACGCGAGGAGGACGAAGAGGTCCGCCGCGCGAAAGCGAATATCCGCACCGGATTTATCATTGCGGTTGTAGTTATAGCTTTGTTTGCGATAGTCGCCGCCGTAATGCTCGGTATGCTGAGCTGGGGATTTGATTGCGATATTGCGAAAATAGGCTAAAAGCGGCAGGGTCATTCCTGCCGCTTTTCATTGTTATGAGCTTAATATTCCTCTATCATTTCGCGCGAGTCCATGTCGCCGTTTTCGGCGGCAAGGCGGTACCAGTGCATCGCCTTATTGCGGTCGGCTTTAACGCCGGAGCCGAGGGCATAGCAGTCGCCGGTCATGCGCATACAGTCAACATCGCCGTTTTCGGCGGCCTTCTCAAACCACGAAAACGCCTTTTTCGGGTTTTCCTTAACGCCGAAGCCGTTGTAATAGCAGCCGCCTACAAGACGCATGGCATCGACATTGCCGTTTTCAGCCGAAAGCTTCATCCAGCGGAACGCCTCGGCGGGATCGGCTGCCGTGCCCTCGCCGTTTGCATAGCACACGGCAAGATCGTGCTGAGCATCGGGGTGACCCATCTCGGCTGCATTTTTGAACCACTCGAACGCCGCCTGCGGATTGCGGAAAGTACCCTCGCCGCGGTCGTGGTTGAGCGCGGTCTTATACATTGCATCCACTATTCCTGCCTCGGCAGCGCGCTTAAAGCGGGCAAACGCCTCGGCGGGATCTTTTTTTGTGCCGAAGCCCTGCTCGGAGCAGAGAGCGCAGATATACATTGCCTCGACATCGCCGCTTTCGGCGGCAAGAAGCGCCCATTTATAGCACTCCTTTTCGTTCTTTGCCGTGCCGATGCCCTTCTGATAGCACACGGCAAGGTTCAGCATAGCCTTGACATGACCCATGTCGGCGGCGCGCTTTAGCATCTCAAACGATTTTTTATCGTCAAGCCCCGCAAAGCTCACACCGCAGCGGAACAGCACCTCGCCCAGAGCCTCCGTCTCGATGCCGCCGAGCGCTATCGCCTCGTCGTAATACGCCGCGGCAGCGCCGTCGTCCTCGGCGTCATACGCCTCCGACGCCTTTGTGCGCAGCCTTACGCTCTTTTCGGCATCGGCAAGCTCGGCGCTCGTTATCGCCTCTATGTCGGCAAAAACCTCGTCGAGGCTCATCTTCTTATATTCGCTCATGCTGCACCTCACTTGTCGTTTGCCGCGACCGAGTACTCGATCGCAACTATGGTGTTGTCCTCACCGACCTGAAACCGCAGCAGGGTGGAGCCGACGGTGAACTTATAGGTATCGCCCGCCTGAGCGTACTCCATGCCTTCCATGAGCGCGAGAGCATCGTCGATGCTCATGCCGATCTTAACGCCCTGCGGGGTCTGAACGGTATCGTCGGCAACGGTTATGCCGGTAACGCGCTCGGTGCCGTCAACATCGTTGACGAGCAGCTCGAAGCCGTCGTAGTAATAAAACTTGTCCTTGCCCTGATATGCACAGCTGTTGGACTCGAAGGTGCTGTCAGGATCGCCGAGCGCGGAAAGAACGCTGTCGGCGGGGTCCATTATGCCGAATTTCGCATCACCCGAGGCGTAGTACAGCTCGCCGTAGTCGGGCGTATAGTCGGCGGTCTTGCCGTCGTCGCCATCGCCGTTTGAGCAGGCGCACAGTGCAAAAACCATGAGCGCCGCAAGAATAAGTGCAGTCAGTTTTTTCATTTTTCCTCTCCCAATGTCCAGCTTTTGAGATAGCCGTATTCCTTGAGCTCGGCAAGCTGCGCGTTGTACAGCGCATAATATGCCTCGCTTTTCGCCTGCCAGTCGGCGGCAATATCCTTGTCCGCCGAGCGGTCCGGCACGCCGAGCTCATCACTGAGTATGCCTGCAAAGTACTTTGAGAGTTTCTCGGCGCCGTATATGTTCAAATGCAGCCCGCCGTCGTAGGTGTCGGTCTGCATATCGAGCCCGATCTCATCCGAGACATTCAGCAGATTTATATACCTCAGCCCGTATTTTTCGGCATAGGCGCTTATCTGCCCGTCCCACTGCTCGTACCAGTGCGGCCAAAGGCTCGGCGATTTTATGAGCACCAGCGTTGCCCCGTTAGCATCGCACAGCTCGCGCATTTTGTCAAGGTATTCCCAGCACCGCTCGCCTATCTCATAATCCTCGAGCACCGGAGCGGTCGGGAGCTTGGTCATGGGCTTTACATCCGCGCGCATTAGATAGCCCGCAACGGTGACATTATCGTGCGAAAACGCATAGCGAAAATCGTCGTCCGTGAGCTCCGACCAGCGCGAATGATACCGGAGAAACGGGATGAGGTAGCTTATCATGTCCTCATCCTCGGTCATGGAGGCGTTTATCGCGTCGATCTTATGCTTTGACAGCGGCATGCCGTCGAGCGTCATGCGGTTGTATGCCTCGCTCTGCGGCTCGGAGTACTTCATCGACTGGACATTGTAGACAACGACCTTGGGGCTTTCGCGCTCGAAAACCTCCTCCAGCAGGTAATACGACTGCCAGATGAGCTGCTGGGCCGAGCCGCGGATATAGCTCGTTATGCCCCTTTCCTCCCACATCGTCACGGGTGAAAAGTTTTCGTAAACCTCGCAGTCGCCGACGAAAACGACATCGTGGGAGTATTTTTCATCGTAATACTCCTGCGTCATCGCGCCCTCCAGAACGCCGGAGGTGTACTTCGGCTGCGTTATCCTGCCGAGCAGCCACACCGTGGCGCAGAGCAGCACGAAAAACGCCGCAATACATGTGATATGCAGTTTTTTATTGCGTTTTTTGCTCATTTTAAGCCTCAGAACTGGTTATAGATAAACTGCGACGCATCGTAGCCCACACCGTAGGCGCCGAGCGTGAGCACGGCGACGGCGAGAACGAAGAACACGGCATAGGACAGCACCGGCTTTTCCCACAGCGACTCGCGCACACTGCCGCGCTTTTCCTGCACGCAGGACACGGCAAACATGACTATAACGCCGAGTCCGGCAACGATGTAGTCGGTGCCGGAAAGCCCGAGCTGCAAAAGCGTTCCCGAGAACGCCTCGTCCCAGTTAAGCTCGGTGAATATCGAGCCGAACGCGCGGAACGACACCGCAACATCGCGGTAGCAGTCGAGAATGCGCAGTGAGCACATCAGAAGGAATGTGCGCAGAGTTTCAAAAACACGGTAGCAGAAGCCGTTAACGAGCGCACCGTGTTTTTCGCGGAAGCGGTGGGACACCGGCTTGAACTCCTCGGCAAGCAGGATGAAAAAGGCGTTTAACAGTCCCCATACGACGAAGTTCCACGCCGCGCCGTGCCAAAGTCCGGTGAGAAACCATGTAACTATCGTCGAGACATAAACCGAGAGCTTTCTGCCGAAGCCGTCGGAGATCTTTTTGCGTGCGTTTTTGCTAAGCTTCAAAAGCCATGGCGCAACAGACAGCGGGTAGAAGATATAGTCCTTGAACCATGTGCCCATGGAGATGTGCCATCTGCGCCAGTATTCGGCGATGCTGCGCGAAAAGTACGGGCGGATGAAGTTTTCCTGAACCTTCACGCCGAGCACCTGCGCAATGCCTATGGTTATGTCTATGCCGCCGGTGAAGTCGGCGTAGAGCTCCGCTGCGTACAGCACGGCGCCGATGAAAACATATGCGCCAGTGTAGGTGCTCGGATCGCCGCACAGCGCCGTTACCGCGACAAGAAGCCGGTCGGCAATGACGAGCTTTTTGAAATAGCCCCAGAGTATGCGCTGAAAGCCGAACGAGATCTGCTTGAAGTCAGCCTTATGCTCGGCAAAAAGCGTGTCCTTCAGGTCGCCGAAGCGCGAAATGGGACCCTGAATGAGCAGCGGGAAAAATGATGTGAACAGCGCTACTCGCAGTATATTCCTCTCCGGCTCGACCTTTTCCCAATACACATCTATGACATAGCTTACTGTCTGGAATGTGTAAAACGAAATGCCAAGCGGCAGGACCCAGTCCACCGCGCCGACGGATGCTCCAAAAACGGAGTTGACATTCGAGATTATGAAGTTTGTGTACTTTAGCGCCGCGAGAATGCCGAGGTCAATAATAAGCGCCAGTATGAATATCCGCTTGCGGTACTTCTCGTTGTGCTTTTTAAACGCCCTGCGTTCATCCCGCTCGAGCGCCTTGCCCTCGGGCGAGGCTAAATAAGACTTCTGCTTTCTGAGGTTTGCGCCCATGAGGTTTGTCGATGCCCATGACACGGTGATCGTCGCCGCCATGAACAGCAGCCCCTGCCATCCGGCACAGGCATAGAAAACGACATCCGCCGCGAGCAGCAAAAGCCACTGAAAGCGCCTTGGAACGAGATAATACAGCGCAAAAAGCACCGCAAGAAAGGCTATGAAGCCATAGGATGTGAACAGCACGGCTTACTCGTCAAGCAGGCGGTTTACCATGTTCAGCATCGCTTCGGCGGAGTTGAAGTTCTCCGGCACTATATCGCGCGCGGGAATGGTAATGTCAAAAGCGTCCGACAGCTCGGCAATGATGGTGACTATATCGAGGCTTTCGAGTATGCCGTCGTCGATGAGCGTGGTGCAGTTTTCAAAGTCTGCATCCAGTCCGAGTCCGTTTAAAATATCGAGTATCTCTTCCATGGTCATATCTCCATATCTTTTAATGAATTTCGATCTATCTTTCCGTTTTGCAGGAGCGGCAGCGCATCGAGCCTGCGGATCTTTGCGGGCAGCATATACCGCGGCAGCTGCTCCCGCAGATGCTTCCGGAGCGTTTTTTCGTCAGCCGTTCCCATATAGAACATATACAGCTTGCCCTTTTCCTTATTGAACAGGCAGCAGGCGGACACTACCCCCTCGCAGCCATCGGCGCAGGCCTCTATCTCGCCGAGCTCTACTCGGTGACCCATGTTTTTTATCTGGTGATCCTTGCGCGACACGAAAATGAGGTCGCCGTCGTCGTTTAATCTGCCGAGATCGCCCGTGCGGTATATAAGCTCCGGATAGTGCGGGTTCAGGGGATTTTGCGTGAACGCGGCGGCGGTGCGCTCGGGATCGTCATAGTATCCGAGCGTGAGCGCCGTGCCTCTTATGCAGATCTCGCCCGTTTCGCCGTGAGGCGCTTCGGTGTTATCCTCGCGCAGCAGGAGAAAGCCCGTGTTGTCAAAGGGTCTGCCGACGGGGATGGGCTCGGTGTCGGAAAATTCGCGGTCAACGACATAGTAAAACGACATTCCCGTTGCTTCCGTGGGGCCGTAGAGATTTATAAACTTTGCACCCTTGCAGGCATCCTGCCACAGGCGAAGCTGCTTTACGGGAAAAACCTCGCTGCCGAAGCAGACGGTGCAGATGCACTTGGGGCGCACATCCTCAAACGCGCCCAGACCGGAAACGATGGTGAGCGCGGATGCCACCCAGCACAGTGTGTTCACCTTATGCTCGTTTAGGTATTCCACCACCCTCAGCGGCGAAACAAAAAGGCTCTGCGGCATGAGATAAGCGGTCGAGCCGCATTTTATAACGGAGAGGATCTCCTTCATGCAGGCATCGACATACAGCGGCACCTGCATGGCAAAAACGCTGTCCTCATCCGCACCTATCACGGGGCACAGGGCGTTTGCGTAGTCTATCAGCGCGCGGTGACAGCCGGTAACGCCCTTGGGTATGCCGGTGCTGCCGGAGGTAAACACGATGTACGCTGGGTCCGTGTCTATGCTTTTTGCGCGGACTTCGCTGAGGGCATCCTCGTCAACGCTCGCGGAGAACACCTCGGCTGCGGGCACGATGCACTCCTCCGGCACGAGCTGCCTTGCAAGCTCCTCGCTGCCCTCATCGCATATTACCATGCGCGCATTGAGCCTGCCGAGTATTATTTTCAGCCGGTACAGCGGCATGGACGCCGACAGCGGCACATAGCAGCATCCGGCATACATCACCGCGAAAAACGCGCCTATCGTCTCTGGCGATTTCTCCATGAACACCGCCACCGGCTCGCGGCAGAGCCTCCTTGAGGCAATGAAGCTGCCGCCGGCTTTGGCAAGATGCAGCAGCTCATCAAAGCTCAGGCTGCTCTCACCGTCGGAAAAAGCGGTCTTATCCCCATAGCGCGGAGCCGTTTTTTCAAGAAACTCAAGTATGCTTTTCATATTATCAGCCCATTGAATACGGAGTTGTTTCAAGCGCGGGGTAAAGAGTCGTGTCAAAGCGCCAGTACTGGATGCTGTATTTCACAAGCTCCTCACTGGTCTTCATAAAGCACTTGAGGTGCTCGGGTCCCACATTGCAGGTATCGAAATGATACCAGCCCGTTCCGAGGTTTACAAGGCACCAGAAATGCTGGGTCTTGCCGTTTAAGCGCTCAACGCTGAGCACCTGGCAGTCTATCTTCTGCAGCAGAGCATAGCTCGTTGCGTAGAATGTAAAGCAGTCGCCCACTCCCTCGGTCATTCCGCGGTATGCCTCGCTCTTCCAGTCGGTCTTGTCCGAGGTGCCGGAGTAGATTATGTTGTTGTAGCAGTACTCGAATATCGCATACGCCTGCTCGGGCACTGTCATATCGTCGGTGAGTATCTCGCCGAGGACCTTATCTACCTGCTTATCGAGCTGCTCGTCGCTTATCTTCTTCTCAACGAAGGTGTATTTCACCGTAACGCTGCTCTTGTTGCCCTCGTGGTCGGTCGCGGTGTAGGTGACCTCGTATGTACCGGCGGTCTTTGCATCGACCTTGCTCTTATCGACCTCGATGGTCGGCTCGGGATCGGCGTTATCCTCGGCAAATACCTCCTTGAAGTATGCCACCGCCTCGCCGACATAGCAATATCTGTCGCGGGCTGCATATATGACCGGAGGCGCGGTGTCGGGCGATATTACCGCCTTGGCATCGACCGTCGTCTCGTTTCCGGCGCGGTCGGTCAGGATTATCTGAACATCCTGCTCGCCCTCGCTGCTCCAGTCGGGCTCGTTTACGAACCTTGCCGTCACGCGCGACATATCAACGATATTCGTGACGAATTTTATAGGCTCGCAGTAGTAGCCGGTGCTGCAATCGCAGGCGATGCCCTCGGCAGTGGGCGCGGTGGTATCCTTGACCGTAACGCCGATAACGGCGCGCGCATCGCCCTTTGCTATCGTCACGGCGTGAGCGCCGAGGCTTGTGAGTTCGAAGCCCTCGTCCTGCATTTTATAGCCCGCGTAGTCCGCGCCGAGCGCATTTATGAGCATTTTCTCGGTGAGCGTTTCCGTGGAGGCTTCAAACTCGACTAGCGCATCGCACACGAGCACCTTTCCGGTCTTCTCAACGCTGTTGCCGCCCGCATCGGTCGCCTTTATCTTGCACTCGACCGCTCCGACCTGCGACAGCTTGGGCTCGGAGGTAAACTCATAGCTCACCTTCGTCGCGTCGCCGCTGCCGAGCACGAGGTTCTCCGCCTTTATATCGCCGTCGGGCAGCACCGCAGCCAGCACGATGTCCGGATCGGGCGCTGTGGTATCGACTATGCGCAGGGTCGAGGTATATGTCTTGCCGCCGAACTCCGCCTTTACCTCATAGTCGCCGAGCTCATCCCATGTTATCTCGTTCAGGTCGGTCAGGAGCTTTGCGTCGTCGCGCTCGACCGCCATGAAGTCTTTGAGCTGCGGGTGCGGCTGACCGGCCTCGTATTCGAGCACATCGATAAGCCCCAGCACCTTCACCTTGAGGTCAACTGTGCGGCTGTTATCGTGCGAGTCCTTGAGCTCTATCCGGCAGTCGTACACTCCGGCAGCGCCGTATTCCGGCTGCTTTACCCACTTCACCGTGTACTCGGACGCATCCTTTATCTCGCCGAAAGCGTCCTTGGGGTCCATTGATTTATCGTCTATGGTTATCTTGGCATCTATGAGCTCCGCCTCGGGCGCTTTTGTATCGCGCACTATGAGAAGCTCAGGACGCACCTTGCCGCCGCTTTTCACCTTGACGATGTAGGTGCCCTCCTTGGTGAGGCTGACATTCGGCTCGGATACATAGCTCGCCTCGGCGCCGTTTTTCATAAACTCCGCCGCGGCGGGCGCACCGTCGCCGAGCTCGGCGCGCAGATACAGGTGCCTGCCGCCATATACAACAAATACCACAACGGCAGCGAGCACCACTATTGCCAGAATGATGCACGCAGCTATGATGAGTCCTTTTTTGCCTTTATTTCCGTTTTTCTTCTTTTTAGGCTTGGAATGTCTGCTTTTTTTGGTTGGCTTCTCTTCCTCGAGAACCTCCTCCGCAGGCATTTCGTCCAGAACGGTAGTTTCGTCCATTTGTCATGCTCCTTAATTAGGTACTTTTCGACAAATACATATCATAACACATATTTTGCATATGCTCAATGATTATTTTGTTAACATAACTGCCTTGAATTAACTTTAAAGGCGTGATATTCTAAGCTGACAGCGGATGCAATATTGTGTCGGCTTGCGCCGAGGATATATTCTCACCTCATCAGTCACCTCCGGTGACAGCTTCCCCTCAAGGGGAAGCCAAGGGCGCACTATTGTAGTGCGGAAATATACCGGTTTTGCCGGTACCATCTGGTCGAGCAACCGGAAATAGCCGTATCCGCAAGTGCAGACAAACGCCACTAAAAAAGGAGATAATATAATGAAGAGAATAGCAGCATTTATTCTGTGTCTGTGCATGGTGTTTGCGCTGTGCGCCTGCGACAATGCCGAGCCGCAGCCCACCGCCGAGCCTACGGACACATATACGCCCGTGAGCTTCACCAACAACGGCAAGAAAACGACCGTTTCATCGCTGCCGGAAAAGGTGATAACCGCGGGTCCGAACTGCACCGAAGCATTCTGCGCGCTGGGTCTTAACGAGCTCGTTATCGGCAAGTGCATGGAAAACCACTCGCTCGGCGCACCGGCGGAATACAAGGACGCTATCGATGCCATTCCCACCCTCAGCGTGGGCTACCCCACCGCGCAGCAGATAATCGACTCCGGCTGCGATTTTATCTATGCAAACAGCTGGATATTCGACGATGACCTCACTATAGCCCAGCTCGAAAAGGCTGGCATAACCGTTTATGTCAGCGAGGCGACCGATATAGACGGCATATACAAAGAACTGCACGATATTGCGAAGATATTCCTCGTTGACAGCGCCGAGACCGTTGTAAGCGGACTGAACGAGCGCATCGACGCTGTGAGCGCCAAAATAGTCGGCGACATCACCGAGCCCAAAAAGGTGTTCGTTCTTGACAGCTTCATCGGCGATGAGCTCTACACCGCGGGCGGTACGAACATCGAGTCTGCATATATAACGGCAGCAGGCGGCGCGAATGTTTTCTCCGAGCTCGGCAAGGCGTGGGACGCGGTCGAGGTATCCGCACTCGTTGAGGCCGACCCCGAGTATATCATTATCCATGACTACTCCGGTTCGGATTACGACGGCAAGGTCGCCGCGCTCAAGGCACACCCCGTGCTCAGCCAGCTCAGCGCCGTGCAGAACGAGAACTTTATCCGCTTGTCCCTTGAGAACGCCTTCCCCTCCATCCGCTGCGCCGACACTGTAGAAACCATAGCTCAGGCGCTGTATCCGGATAATTTCTGATACGGTCTCTGATTTGATATGAAAAAAAGCACCCCTCACAGGGTGCTTTTTTCAATATTGAAGTATGGGAGCGGAGCCGTCGTCGGTGGATTTGGTGATGCTTTTTATGACCGCCTCATAGCTGTAGTTATCGTTAACATACACCGTGATGTGGTCGCCGGCTTTTTTACCAAGCACCGCTTTTCCGAACGGCGACTCGCGGCTTATAAGCCCCTTGAGGGGGTCTGTTCGGATGGTGGTCACGACCTGAATGACATTCGTCTCATCGTCCTCGGGAATGTATATCTCCACCTTGTCGTACAGTCCGACCTCGTCGGCGGCAGAGTCGGAGGCGATGATGTGCGCCGACTTTATCATGCTTTCGAGATAACGGATGCGGCTGGCATTGCGGTTTTTAGCGCGCTTTGCCTCTTTGTATTCAAAGTTCTCGCTCAGGTCGCCGAAGGCGCGGGTGCGCTTGACCTCTTCTATAAGCTCCGGCATCAGCTCGAGCCGTCTGTGGTCAAGCTCTGCCTGCATTTTTGCAATATCCTGTTTCGTCAGATCGTCATGCATAATTAATCCTCTAACGCTGAAAGCACCCCGAAAAACGGGGTGCTTTTACTTTGTTTATATGCTGATCAGACCAGCTCGATGACTGCCATCTCGGCTGCGTCGCCGCGACGGGGTCCGATGCGGGTGATGCGGGTGTAGCCGCCGTTGCGGTCGGCATACTTTTCGCTCAGCTGATCGAAGGTCTTCTTTGCAACATCTTCACGAGTGATGAATGCAAGTGCCTGACGGTATGCAGCCAGATCCTTCTTCTTGCCAAGGCTTATCATTTTCTCGGCCATGGGAGCGATCTCTTTTGCGCGGGTGACGGTGGTCTCCATGCGACCCTTGTCGAGCAGATCGGTGACCTGCTGACGGAGCATCGCCATGCGCTGATCGGTCGGTTTGCCGAGCTTTCTTGTTCCGGGCATTTCGGTGTTTCCTCCTTGTTAGAGTTAGTTGTTATCCTCGTCGGCAAGCGACAGACCCATCATGGCGAGCTTATGCTCGACCTCTTCAAGGGACTTGCGTCCGAGGTTACGGACCTTTATCATCTCGTCCTGCGTTTTGGAGATAAGGTCCTCAACAGTGTTGATGTTTGCTCTTTTGAGGCAGTTGAAGCTTCTTACGGACAGATCGAGCTCCTCGATGGTCATTTCGAGCACCTTGTCGCGCTGGGTCTCGGTCTTTTCGACAACGATCGGGCGATTGCCGACTGCGTCGGAGAGGCTGGTGAACAGCGTGAAGTGGTCGCAAAGTATCTTTGCACCGAGAGAAACTGCATCACGCGCGGTGATGGTCTTGTCCGTCCACACCTCGATGGTTAGCTTGTCAAAGTCGGTCTGATTACCAACGCGGGTATTCTCGACAGTGTAATTGACCTTCAGAACGGGTGTGTAGATAGAATCAACGGGGATGGTCCCGATTGCGGTTTGGGCATTCTTATTCTTGTCAGCCGATACATAGCCCCTGCCGTGATCGAAGGTAAGCTCCATAGAGAGCGCACCGTCGGGTCCGAGAGTTGCAATGGGCTGCTCCGGATTGAGGATCTCGACCTCTGCGTCTGCCTTGATGTCGCCGGCGGTGACAACGCCTTCGCCGACAGCCTCGATGTAGACGGTTTTGGGCTCCTCGCTGTGGAGGCGTGCGATGATGCTCTTAATGTTAAGAACAATCTCGGTCACATCTTCCTTCACACCGGGGATGGTGGAGAACTCGTGCTGAACACCTGCGATCTTGATCGAGGTGACAGCCGTTCCGGGGAGTGAGGACAATAATACCCTGCGCAGAGAGTTACCAAGTGTCGTGCCGTAGCCGCGCTCCAACGGCTCGATAATGTACTTGCCATAGGAGCTGTCAGTCGGAGTTTCAATACACTCTATACGCGGCTTTTCTATTTCGATCATATTAAATATAACCCTCCTTATTAAGTTCGGCGCGTTACTTGCGCCCTGAGTTTTGTCAGCTTACCAATTTGAGGGTATCTGTATTACTTGGAGTACAACTCGACGATGAGACGCTCCTCGATGGGGAGGTCGATGTCATCGCGTGCAGGCACTGCGACGACCTTTGCGATCATGTTGTTTGCATCGTACTCAAGCCACTTGGGTGCAGGACGGGAGCTGTTTGCCTCAACATTTGCCTTGATCTTTTCGAGACCGCGGCTGCTCTCTTTAAGAGTTACGACCATGCCGGGCTTTACCTGGTAGCTGGGGATGTTGACCTTGCGGCCGTTAACGGTGAAGTGACCGTGGCTGACCATCTGGCGTGCCTCGGCGCGGCTCATTGCGAAGCCGAGACGGTACACGACATTGTCCAGACGGCACTCGAGGATGCTCAGGAGGTTTTCGCCGGTCTTGCCGGGACGACGCTCTGCCATCTCATAGTAGCTGCGGAACTGGCTCTCAAGAACGCCGTAGTATCTCTTTGCCTTCTGCTTCTCACGAAGCTGCATTCCGTACTCGGAGCTCTTGCTGCGGCCCTGACCATGCTGGCCGGGTGCATAGGATCTGTTCTCAAGCGCGCACTTGGTGTAGCAACGGTCGCCCTTCAGAAAGAGCTTCTGACCTTCTCTGCGGCACAGGCGGCAGACTGCTTCAGTATATCTTGCCATTTGTCTTTCCCTCCTTCAATTAGACACGACGACGCTTCGGAGGACGGCA
>SFLE01000043.1 GCA_004553495.1 Clostridiales bacterium
GGAGGATATAGCGGGCATCGAGGTCAAGGCACTCTATCTGCACGGCAAGAAGCATGTTGCAAAAAAGATAGGCGTCGCCGGACTTCTGGCTCGGGCGATAATAAAACGGATCACCCAAAGAGAATACATATGACAAAAAGCCGCCCCCATCGGGGACGGCTTTTTTGTGGCGTTTTTACGCAGCTGCGGATACGGTTATTGCGGTTGCCCGACCGGTGGATACCGGCAAAACCGGAGCATTGCTCGCCACCTCTCGTTACACAAGGGAGACAAAGGGTGCACCAAACATTGCACCGCACGCGTGTTACGCGGCGGCTTTATGGTTTCCTCCGCACCAACCGGTCGGGACACCGGATATATATATATCGGTAGGTGCCCCAATGCGCCACTAAAAAAGTCCGAAGCCGGCGACCTCAGTCGTGGGCAGAGAGAAAACGATGGTGCCCGCCTCGGTGTCGGGACCTGCCTTTTTGAGGATGGACGACATGATGCCTGCCTTCTGTTCGGCGGCGGCGACGATGAGCACGACCTCCTTCTCCTGAACGAGGGTTATGTTGTAAAAGCGGGGATTCTTCTCGCCGGTGCCCTTACCGTGTAGAACCGTACCGCCCCTTGCACCGGCGGCGCGGGCTGCGTTCATGACCATATCGGTGCAGCCCTCGTTTGCTATTGCGACTATGAGCTCATATGCGTAGTTTATATCGGGCGCCTGCTTTGCGGTTTTGCTGTCTGCGTTTAAATATGCCATTGCTGCTGCTCCTCCAATGCTTTTTACCGGCACGGCTATGACTATGCCGTGCCCCGGCACTCCGAGGTGGAGATACCGCTTCTGCGCCGTTATGAGCTGAGCGGTCTTATCCGCGTCGGCAACGGCCATAACTATGCGCTTTTCATTCGATTCAATGCCCAGAAGCTCCATCATGCTCTGCACCGCCGTGCCGCGGCCGTGGGTGACCACTGTTATGGGCAGCTCAAGCTCTGCGCACAGCGCCGTGAGAGCGTCGAGCGCCTCGGGGTTTATTATTGATATGACATAATTCACTGCGCGCTCACCCCCCAGAGCTCTATTATCTCGTAGTCGCCGTAGCTCGGCTCGGACACGGTCTCGCGCTTGGCCTTGCCCTCATAGAGAACGCCGACGACCTGTATCGACAGCAGCGGCATCATTGCGACCATGGCGACGACGCCGAACGCGTCGGAGAGCACATTACCGCCGAGCGCGGTGCTCGCGCCCATCATGAACTGGAGCATGAATGTCGCAGTCATGGGACCGGACGCAACGCCGCCGGAGTCAAACGCAATGGCGGTGTATATGTCCGAAACGAAAAACGACAGCGCCAGCGCGATGGCGTAGCCCGGCACGAGGAACCACAGAATGCTGATGCCGGTGAGCACGCGCAGCATCGCAAGCCCCATTGCCAGCGCTATTGCGACCGAAAGGCTCAGCTTTATTGCCTTGCCCGGTATCGCGCCCGCGCTGACCTGCTCTATCTGCTTTTCGAGAACGCCCACGGCGGGCTCGGCTGAGATTATGAACCAGCCAAGCAGCATGGAAAGCGGGATGAGCAGATATTTTGCTTCGCTGAGCGCGAGAGCCGCTCCGAGCTCTGCGCCGAGCGTTGAAAAGCCGACATTAACGCCGGTGAGGAACAAAACGAGTCCGACATAGGTGTAAACTATGCCGATGAGTATTTTCGCAAGCGGTCTGCCGTGCAGTCTGAGCAGTAATAGCTGGAACAGAACGAATATCGCAACTATCGGCAGCAGTGCGACAGCCATCTCCTTGAGGTATGCCGGTATAGCCGACAAAAACGCGGAGCCGATCTCGGCGGTGTTTTCAAATGCGGCTGCCGAAAGTCCGGCGACGCCCTCGCTGTCCTTGTAGAAAAATCCGAGCACGAGAACGGACAGAATGGGACCGACCGAGCACAGCGCGACCAGACCGAAGCTGTCCGCCTCGGCTGATTTGTCGCTTCGTATCATCGAAACACCGAGACCCATCGCAAGGATAAACGGCACCGTCATCGGACCCGTCGTGACCCCGCCGGAGTCAAACGCAATGCTCAAAAAGCTGCGGTCGGTAAACGCTGCGAGCGCGAATATAACGGCATAGCAGCCGATGAGCAGCCACCTGAGACTTGCGCCGGTGAGTATTCTCAGCATGCACACCGTCATGAAAAATCCAACGCCCACGCCGACCGTTATCAGCAGAACGCTGCTTTTTATGTGCGGCACCGTTGCCGCGAGCACCTGAAGATCCGGCTCGGCGACGGTTATCGCAAAGCCGAGCAGAAAGCTCACCATGAGTATCAGCGGCAGATTTTTCGTTTTCGTGAGCGCGGTGCCGATCTTGCTGCCAATGGGCATCATCGCAGTTTCTGCGCCCAGCGAAAACAGTCCCATGCCGACGACTATCATCAGCGCGCCTATGAGAAAGCACAGCAGCAGGTCCGCCTGCATCGGCATGATAAACAGGCACAGTACAAGCACTATCCCCACTATCGGCAGAACGGATATTGCCGCTTCCTTCGTCTTTTCAGCTATCGCGGTGTGCGCTTTTTCAAAATTTTCTTTCCTTTTGATACTACCACTCCTCAATCGCATTGTCGGGGCTGAGCATAACGCTCAGCATCTTCTGCTGGAGCCGGACATACTCGCGCGCATCGTCCTCACCGAGCCTCTCGAGCGCCTTTGCAACGCGCATCATGGCATCCTCGCGCCTTTGGCTTATCATTCCGCGGCCGGCATCGGTGAGAACGACCTTCACGCGCCGCTCATCCGAGGAATCCGCGCATCGGGACACCCAGCCCTTTTGCTCGAGGTGCTTTAAAAGCGCCGCTATGCGTGCCGAGCTTACGCCCATACTGCGGCTCAGCTCGGAAGGGCAGCTGTGGTAACCATGCGTGAGCAGAAAGCTCAGCGCAAAGTATTCGCCGCCGCAAGCCTCCGTCACCGCACAGCCCACCGGCAGGTGACTCAGCTGCGCCCGTATATCAAGCATTTTTTCCGCAAGAGATCGGTAATCCATTGCATCCTCCGACAATTTGCTAACACTATTAGCTAAATGATAGCATACTATCCCCGAACGCGCAAGCGAATACGGGGATAATATACGATTTGTTCAAAATTTTTAACGACATCTTAAGCCCGTGCAATATGCTGCTGCGGCAAGCGCCGAATACACTCATTGGCTCCCTTGCGCAAAGGGAGCTGCCAGGCGTAAGCCTGACTGAGGGATCGCTTTTTAGAGGCGTTTTTTCAGTGGCGCACTCAGGCTGTGCTAATACATCTATTGCGGTTGCCCGACCGGTAATTACCGACGAAACCGGTGCAGCGGGCGAGCAATGCTCGGTCACTCGCCGTGACCGGCGTTTCGCCACGAACAATGGCGTTTCAACAAATTGATGCCGCACGGTGACTGACTGCTGAGAAAATCATTAAAATACAATCATCGTCGGAAGTGCAAGCTATACCGTAGGGGCGAGCGCGTCCTTTTGCACAAGGGAGGCAATGGGTGCAGGCAGTCCCATACACAACAAAAAAGCAGACGACGCGAGTCGTCTGCTTTTTGATATTTTTTAGTGTTTCTTATTCCGCGGCGGCGTTGGAGGCCTTCTTGCCGACGGTGGAGCGCAGGATGAACAGTACAACGATGGTCATCACGATGCCTATCAGCAGGCAGATCCAAGCGTTCTTTACAAAGCCTGCGATGATGAAGTTCACAAAGCTTATCAGAGCCACGGTGACGGCATACGGGAGCTGAGTCTGAACATGCTCTATGTGGTTGCAGTTTGCACCGGCGGATGCCATGATGGTGGTGTCGGAGATGGGGGAGCAGTGGTCGCCGCAGACAGCGCCCGCGAGGCAGGCGGAGATGCCGATCATGAGCAGGGGATCGCCGACCTTGAAGATGGGCAGAACGATGGGAATGAGGATGCCGAAGGTGCCCCAGCTCGTGCCGGTGGCGAATGCCAGCAGGCAGGCGACGATGAAGATGATAGCGGGCAGCATGTTGAACAGACCCGCGGAAGCGGCCTTCATAACGCCCTCAACATAGTTTGCTGCGCCCAGCAGACCGGTCATGTTCTTCAGCGATACCGCGAAGGTCAGGATGAGAATAGCGGGGACCATTGCGTTAAAGCCCTTGACTGCGCAGCTCATCGCGTCCTTGAAGGTGGTAACGCCGCGGCAGATGAGGTAGATAACGGTGAAAACGAGAGCTACGAGCGAGCCCCAGGGCAGACCGACGAATGCATCGGTGTTGCCGAACGCGCCGACGAAGTCGCCTGCAACGCCGCTTTCGGGATCCCAGAAGCCGCCGACATACATAAGGCCGATGATGCACATGATGATGAGAACGATGATGGGGATGAGCATATCCCACAGGCTTGCCTTGGTGTTTTCGACCTCCTCGTCGTTGCCGAGGGAACCGAGGTTACCCTTGAGCGCTTCGAGCTCGCTCTTTGCCATGGGACCGTAGTCAAAGCCCATAACGATCATGCCGATAACGAACACGAAGGTCAGCAGGGAGTAGAAGTTAAACGGAATTGCCTGAATGAAGAGCTGGATGCCGGAGATGCCCGCGTCCATATCCTCCGCAACGCCGGAGACGGCTGCCGCCCAGCTCGATACCGGAGCGATCATGCACACCGGAGCCGCGGTAGCGTCGATGAGGTATGCAAGCTTTGCGCGTGAGACCTTCTGGTTATCGGTCAGCGGACGCATAACGGAGCCGACGGTCAGGCAGTTGAAGTAGTCGTCGATGAAAATGAGAACGCCGAGAACGAAGGTGGCAAACAGCGTACCCGCGCGGGACTTTACATGCTTTGCAGCCCACTTGCCGAACGCGGCGGCGGCGCCGGTCGAGTTTACGAGCGCGACCATGATGCCGAGAATGACGAGGAACATGAATATACCGGCATTGTCGGCGATGGCGGGGGTGAAGCCCTCGGTTATCATCGCGTCGAGCGTGCCGACGGGGTCAAATCCCGAAACGAACAGCGCGCCTACGAGGATGCCGATAAACAGCGAGCTGTAGGTCTCCTTGGTTATCAGCGCCAGAACGATAGCGACGATAGGCGGGACCAGAGCCCAGAAGGTGTTTGCGAATTGCATGATGATGTTTCTTCCCTTACAATGAATTTTGAACAAAAAAATCGAGCCATGACGCAATCATGACTCAACAGAAAAAATATCTTGCCGGATCATGACAGCTCTCCGCGTTAGCGACAGTATGCAGGATATTCTCCTGCATCCCAGGTATCCGGACTTGGGGAACCGGACCCTTCGGCGATAGCCCCTTTCGCTTAACGCTTCCCTGCGTTTTTACTAAGCTACTGATGGCGACCGCGCCTCTATCATGCCTTGTTCAATTGAGCCCATTATATAAGTTATTTCGCGTTTGTCAACCCCTAATTTACATTTTGTTAATACGCCCTCGCCGCTTTTCGCCCTTGTTAATCGCGGCGCGCAATGATAAAATAGAGAAAAAATGAAAAGAGGTCGCTCTTATGAAATACGGATTTATAGGTCTGGGCAACATGGCAGGAGCCATAATCTCCGGCATGGCAGCCTGCGGAAAGTTCAAAAACGATTACCTTTACGGATTTAACCGCTCCGAGGCAAAGACCCTCGCGCTAAAGGAAAAGCACGGCATCATCCCCTGCGCAAGCGCCGCCGAGGTCGTGGAAAAGTCCGAGGTCATAGTGCTTGCCGTAAAGCCGCAGGTCATGCCTGCGCTCATCGAGGAGATCGGCAAGGGCATCACGAAGGAGAAAACTGTTCTCACCATCGCCGCCGGCAAGAGCACCGCGTGGTACGAGGAGCGCCTTGCAAAGGGCGTGCCGGTCGTGCGCATAATGCCTAACATAAACGCCAAAGTCAAAGCCTCCGTAACGGCGATATGCGGCGGCAAGGCGGCAACGAGCGCACATATAAAAACCGCCGACGCGATA
>SFLE01000044.1 GCA_004553495.1 Clostridiales bacterium
AAAGCGCAGACTTTAAAAATACTGATAGTAAGCTCTTTGTGCGAGAGGTTGAGGTAACCATCAAAAACAAAGATGGGCAGACCGGCAAACCGAGCGTTTCCTTTGATGGAATGCCTGTGAGCGAAGGTAAAGACGGACTTAGAAAGAATGAAGACGGTTCCTACTCTTACACCATAAAGAATAGCGGGGACCTTTGCGTTGGAAATGTACATTACCCTATCTATAGAATAGACACAGAAACAGGAGAAATCGTTTCGGGTATCATAGATAATGCGGCACCTGTAATTGGCAACATTGAAGCGCCGAAGGGCGCGGTCAATGCAATGACGGTTACGGTGGATGACTATTGCAATACATCTAATACCCAGTATGTCGGTGCTGGCGTAAAGAATGTCTACTTCGCGCAGATCACTACAGATGTTAAAGTTGGCGAGCCGCAATCGCGTGATGTGCCGACAGAAGGAAGCGATACTACACACAAAGAATACTATGTGGAGTATGCCATCATTGTCAAAGACAGTAATGATAATGTCGTTCCTGACAAGGAGACTGGGCTTACGACTTGGAAATACAATGGTGCTGATATAACTGTCAGCAAGGTGTTTACAGTTGAGGGCTATCTAAGCGCGGAAGACGCAATAAAAGATGCCTATTGGCATGCATATTATGACGATAACGGCGGGTTCCGCAAATTCCTGAATGACAACCGCAACAACCTCGGTGACATCATGACTGGCAAGCAGGGCGACGAAACCAATCAGTATGTTCTTGAGCTGAAGGGCGACGGAGAGTATCAGCTTGCAATTTGGGCAGAAGATGCTGTTGTAACCGACGGTAATGACGAGGGTAACAAGTCCAATGTAAAACTCATCGGTGGCAAGACTGGAACCGGCGAAGACGACAACAAACCTCTGGTCAATGTCGATACCAGAGCTCCCGAATTCGGTGCTGTCAGCTATGCTAAGGAGAACGAGTACAGCATCGTCCACGACCAGACGATATCTGTACCTGTTACCGACAATAACGGTGTTAAGACCGTTGAGATCAGCTATACCTACAACGGCGAAGAAAAAACTGCTCTGATGAGCGTCGATAACGGCAACTACTCTTACTCATTCGCAGACGGCGATGGCGAATACAAAGTGCTCAGCATCACCGCAACAGATATAACCGAGCCCGAAGCAAATGAAGCTACTCTCGAGGTCAATACAGCATTCACCATCGACACTAAGAAGCCTACGATGAGCCATGTGCTTGACCCTGTAAGCGCAACTCTCGATAAGGGCTATTTCAACTGCGATCGCAAGCTTACCGCAACCGTCGAGGAGCTGCACTTCGCTTCCGGCACATTCGTCTATAAGGATCTTGAGGCTGGAGAAAATGCCGCGCCGATCGAGGTTCCCTTTACGGTATCGGAAAACAGAAGCGTTGGAAACTTTGCCAACAATGTATTCACCTACACATTCGATAAGGACGGAAAGTACGAGCTCGTTTCCATGACCCTGACCGACAAGGCAGGCAACAGCAATACATACACCTTCGACGGCGAACCCGGAGTTGATACATCAAAGGCTAAAGAGAGCTTTACCGTAGACAAAACCGCTCCGACGGTCAAGGTCGATTACAGCAACCAGTCTCCCGCAAATGACAAGTACTTTAACGCCGACCGTACTGCGACCATAACCGTTACCGAGCACAACTTCAACGGCGAAAAGGTCAACATTGTCGGCAAGGATTTTAAGGTTAACAGCAATACGGCAAGCGGAGCATACATTATCATAACTCAGAATGATAAGGATGCTAAGGGCGACGCAAGGAACCTCGATATAGACAAGGCGTGGACAACCAACGGCGATACCCATACCCTCAAGATCACCTACACCGGCAGCGTTAACTATGTGTTCGATGTTGTCGTGGTTGACCGCGCGGGCAATGTCAGCGCCACCCCTGACTATGCAGGCAACAAGGACTTCGCGCCCAACGCCGACAGCGACTTCGATGTCGATAAGGTCGCTCCCAAGATCACCATCACCGGCGTTACCAACAGCAGCGCTTACAACGGAGAGGTCGCGGGCACCGTCAACTACGACGATGCAAACTTCAGCAGCGCAACCATCAAGCTCACCCGTGCAGACAAGAACGGCGTTTATGATGTAACCGCACAGCACACCACCGCACTTCCCACCGGCGCGCCCGGCGGCACCGTAAACCTCATTAATTTCGACCGCCTGCTCACCAACGACGGTATCTACACCCTGACTGCAACCGTAGTCGATATGGCAGGCAACACCGCAGAGAACACCGTCACCTTCTCGGTCAACCGCTTCGGCTCGACCTACAAGTTCGATGATTACCTCGCAAGCATCTGCGATAAGCACATCAAGTCCGTCACCGACGACCTCAAGATCACCGAGATAAACCCCGACAGCATCACATCCGGCACCGTTACCATCACCCGCAACGGTAAGGTCATCGACAGCGGCGACATCGCAGCCGTTCTCCAGCGCTCCGGCAGCGCAAGCGGCGGCTGGTACGAGTACCTGTACACCATCAGCAAGGACCTGTTCAAGGAAGACGGCATGTACAAGATAGTCGTTTCCTCCAAGGACGCGGCAGGCAACGAGCCTAACAGCGAAAACGACGAAGAGTTCGAGATCGTGTTCTGGGTCGATGATACTCCCGCAGAGATCGCCGGCATCCAGGGTCTCGAGGACGCTATCATCAACGCCGAAAACCACACCGTTAAGTTCACCGTCCGCGACAACATCGGTCTCAAGTCCGTCACCGTTTACTGCGACAGCAAGGAGATCGCAAAGTTCGGCGAGAAGGACTTCACCGCAGGCGACCTTGTTGACGCACAGTTCACCATCAGCGAAGCATCCAGCGCACAGCACATCCGCATAGTCGCCGAAGACCTCTCCGGCAATATCCTCGATACCGACGGCACCATTGAAGGCTCTGCCAACACCACCGTCAGCTTCGAGCGCGATGTGACCGTTTCCACGAACTTCTTCGTTCGCTGGTTTGCAAACAAGCCTCTGTTCTTCGGCTCGATAGCCGTTATAGTTGCAGCAGGCGTCGGCATCTACTTCATAGTTGCCAAAAAGCACAAGAAAGAGGAAGCTACCGCGGAATAATCCGCTGTAAGAGCTGACTCAAGCAAAGCACAAAAAGCCGGAGCGGGCTTGACCGCCCGCTCCGGCATGGAGCGTTATTATGAACTATTATGCAGACAAACAGCTCGTGAGCGAGGCGATCACGCCCAACGGCGTGGGCTACATACTCAGCGAGGACAATATGCTCGACCAGACCAAGCTCATGGTCATGAACGACCCGAACAAGGACTATTTTGTTCAGGGCGCGCGGTCGCGCTATAACGGAAATACGAAGATCACCTACTTCGTATCGGGCCTCAGCCCCCTTAGCGAACAGATAGAGCGGATGACGCCGGACAACTTCGTGTCGGTCACCGCAAGTATTTTCAAAACGATAACCGAAATAATAGGCACGGGATTTTTCAAATACCCCGATATAGATGCCTCCATAAACAAGATATTTGTGGACACCAGCAACCTTTCGGTGCATATGGTGTGCCTTCCTATAAATTATAAATACGCAGCCGGAAGCGACGGCCTGAGCGTCATGCGCGCCCTGCGGTCGGATCTGCTGCGGATAATGTCGGAAAGACCGCGCCTGCGCGACAGCGCCGACATTATAAGACTAAAGGCGATAGTCGCAAACGGCGAGCTGAGCGCCAAGGATATTTACCGAGACATTTGCCGCATGAGCCCGATGCCGCAGCAGCCGATGCGCACAATGCCCGTGCTCAGGTGCGTGAACGACTCGGTACCCGACATACGGGTCACGAAGACCCCGTTCGTCATCGGCAGAAGTCAGGTCAATGCCGACGGCTTTGTCGGCGCGGACAAGATGGCGGTCGGCAGACGGCACTGCGAGATAATAGATAACGGCGGCGATTTCTGCGTCGTTGATAAGGAGAGCAAGTGCGGCACGCGCCTAAACGGCGTTCCCCTGCGTCCGCTGCGCCCCTATCCGCTGTCAAACGGCGACTCGCTTATGATAGCAAATCTCCTTTTTAAAGTAAGTATGTGAGGATATGTAAATGAGCAAACCTCTTACCATAATAATTGCAGACACTGAGGCGACCGTGGTCGATGCCATAGAGCTGAAATTCCTCGAAACGCTCCGAGATAATATCATGCTCGAGGTCATAACCGATCCCGATTACTTCAATTCGTTCTTCTCCACCCCGCGCACGGCGGATATTCTTGTCGTCGGCGAGGAGCTTTACGATGAGTCGCTGCTCCGGCATGATATAAAGCACCGCATCCGCGTGCTGACGAGGAATACCGACAGCGTTGAGACGACCTCCGAGCTCATAAAGATATACAAATACTCGACCGCAAAAGAGATATATGCCGAGATCATGCGAGGCATAATCGTTTCTAATTCGAGCGAAAAGCAGAAGAGCAAGCTCGTTTTGGTGTATTCGCCCATCGGCGGCTCGGGCAAGACGACGGTAGCCCTCGGCATCGCGTCGGCGCTCGCACTTGTGCAGATGGCGCGCGTTTTGTATATAAACGCCGAGTCGATGAACACCTTCGGGGTGTTTCTCGATGATCCGGCAAGTCTGCCGAGCGAGGCATATGAGCAGATGCGCACCGACAACAGCGACATATACGGCTCGCTCAAGCAGTTTTTCGCGCGCGACGGCGGCAGTGGGTTTACTTACCTTCCTCCGGCGGCAAATTCGCTGTCCTCTGCCGGCGGCAACCTTAGCGCACTGTATAAGCTGGGCAGCGCAGCCCGCGCCTCGGGCGACTTTGACTATGTCATCGTCGATGTCGATTCGGCGTATACGAACGCAAAGGGCGTTCTTATGAGCGATGCGGACAAGGTGCTGCTGGTGTATATGCAGGATAAGGTCTCGGCGTATAAGATGGACAAGCTGCAAAAGAATGTTTCGTGCTCGGATACTGAGAAATATGTCTTTGTGTGCAATAAGTATAAGCCCGCAAAGATGAACTATTTCCTCAGCAAAAAGTTTATCTCGACAGCGGAGATAGAAGCCGATAAGGACTTCCCCGAATATAAGGCGTTCCAGCTCGGCAAAAGCGAGGGCATCAAAAAACTCGCCCTCACACTGACACTCAACTGAGGAGAAATGATATGGAAAGAGATAAAGCTATAGTTGTTTTCTATATGCTCAAGCGCAACGCTGCCGTGGATCTGGAGATACCTCTTTATATCACAGCCAACGATCTGGTCGTTGCGCTCAATACTGCATATGAGCTCGGAATAGATACATCCGACATTAAAAACTGCTATTTGAAGGCTGAAAAGCCGATAGCCCTCTTAAAAGGCAATAAAACGCTTGCGGAGTTTGGAGTCCGCAATGGAACGATAATCAGCTTTACGGAATAAATGGGAGAAGGATTAATGGAGAACAGATATAAGATCGCCCTCACAGGCAACAACCTATACAAGGAGATTGAGTTGGCGGGCGATGTCCATCAGGTCAAGGTCGGTACCGGTGTTGACTGCGATGTTCGACTGAGAAAAGAGCAGTTTTTTGAGCCGATAGAATTGGTGTTCGTGCAGAAAAATTCGATATGGACGGTCACTTGCTCGGACAATCTCTGCCTGACAGTAGGTGATGTCCGTAAGCTGATGACGAAGCAGCTCAACTTTGGCGATTCACTGGAAGTAAAATATAGGGAA
>SFLE01000045.1 GCA_004553495.1 Clostridiales bacterium
CCATTTGGTTTTCGGCTTTCAGCTGTTCGGTCACGCCGTTGCGCTTCACCAGCTCCGGCACGATCAGCTCCATGCGATTTCGTGCCGCTTCGTCAATCTTAGCGCAATACTGTCTTACGTACACCCAGCTATACGGGGCTGAGTTTTTCTTTATCGTGATTGTGCGGCTTGCGCCCTTGCCTCCCTTGTGTACAAGCGTATTCTTCTCAATCAGTTATCGTGACAACACGCTTGCCCAACTGCCGCTACAGCGGATTTTTCTTTATTTGCGCCCATTTGCGCGGGTATTTCGCGTGAGTGGGCTTTATCTTTTCGATAATGACGGCGGCGTGGCTTATGTCCGTTCCGGGCACCGTGTACAGTCTCACCTCTCTGAGCCGTGCGCCGAGCAGCGTAATAGCGTTTTGAGCCTGCTCTACCTCCTCGCGGCAGTCGGGTCCCTTCATGGCTATGAACACGCCGCCGACCTTTACAAACGGCAGACACAGCTCGCACAGTGCGCTCAGCCGAGCCACCGCGCGCGACACCGCAATGTCATACTCGCCCCTGTACTCCTCCGGAGCTTCCTCGGCGCGCGCATGGATACACTCCACATCGTGCAGTCCCAGCCGCTCGCAGGTCTCACGCAGGAACTCAACGCGCTTATTGAGGCTGTCAAGCAGCGTTAGGCTCATCTCCGGCTGCGCTATCTTCAGCGGCAGACCCGGAAAGCCCGCGCCGGTGCCGACATCAATGACCTTTTTGCCCCTAAAATCGCACATATTCAAAAGCGCCGCACAGTCGAGAAAATGCAGCCGTGCGACATCCTCCTCCCCGCTTATGGCGGTGAGATTCATGACCTTGTTGCGATCCTCGAGAAATTCGTAATAGCCTATGTATCGCTCCAATGCCTCGCCCGTGAGCTCAAGTCCAAGCTCGGCGAAGCCTTCCTTCAATATCTTTTTCATCAAAAATCTCCACACAAAAAAATGAGCCGTTCTGACGGCTCATTTTAACATATTGTTTTGTGATTGGCAATCAGCAGAAGAAATTATGATCGCCTATCTTGGCTACCCATGTCGTTTCTATCATGCCGCTGTCCCAATACCTTCCGGTCTGGAAAAACAGCGCGTTGTCCACGGTGTTGTATCCCTCGTACACGAGCTTTGCGCAGATAACGCTTATCTCATACGGCTCGCCGTATATCGCGCCGCTCGTTGCCACCGAGAACTGCCCCGGCTGGAAAATGACCTCCTTGAGGGTCGCGCCGAAGCGAGCATCGCCCACGCGATTGAGGATAACATTTCCGACGCCTATCTGCCCTTCCATGGGCTGGTTGCCGGACTCCCATGTGATGATCCTGCTCATCCAGTAGAGATCGTCCTCATTATAGTACTCATCCCCGCTCCGGAGGATCTGTTCGTCTGCCGTGCTGAAATCAATGGTTCCCGTTTCGGTGTCCTCGGTGAGCGTAAGCGTGAATATCTTCGCCAGCGCTTCCGCGGGGACCACAAATGAGCCCTCGATCTCAATATAGCCGTCGGGCAGATAGATGTATCTGCCATTTGCGCACATGTACTGATCTGCGCTTGCGGCAGTTATCGTTATGCCTGCCGTTTCGACGGTCAATTTATCTATCTCTTTATCATAGTAAACATCGGTGTCGTAACCGAGGACGGCACACGCGGCTTCAAGCGAAACATATGTGTTGTCGCCGATGAGATAGCCGCGGCAGGACAGCAGTCCGTCAAAGTATATCGGGGTCTCGGTATAGCCGGCTCCGGTGTCAGCATCCTCTGCAAGCGCGCTCGAGCAGAGGAATACACACAGCAGACAGATAACGAACACGAGTGTGACACTGTATTTTTTCAGTTTACTCATATAACGCTCCTGTCATAAAATTTCATTCGGCAAAACACCGAACGAGTGCCTATAACTCTAAGGCATATTAATTATAACGGAACATTTATGAGGGCGTAAATAGCTATATTGCACAAACGAACGCGTGTCGAATTGTGCATATTTCATAGTATCGGTTCAAAAACCGCAAGATTTAGGGGCTTTCGGGGCTCTAAACACACGATTTTGTGCCTTCGTCAAGTTGCACAAAAACTAACTTTCGACAACAATTTCTTAAAAAATCGTAAAAATTATTACAATTATTAATCATGTGTATAACATTATGTAAATCAATTTCGTTATGTTTAGATATTATGTAAACCAAAACGCTGTTTTTATATGCAATTTTTCAGTGCTTTGGATAGCTGATCGGGGCACGAGGTCTGCTTGAAACCGCACTTTATCCCCTCCATGCGTGCTATCGCATCCTCCACCTTCATCCCCACCAGAAGTTGCGAAATACCCTGCAGATTGCCGCTGCACCCGCCTTTTACCACCACTTTCTCAATGCGGCCGTCTTCGACATCGATTTCGAAAAGCTGCGAACATACCCCTTTGGGTCTATAAGTTAAATGCATATTTTCACCTCAACTTTTGAATATTCATGGTTTACATAACAACATGGCTACAACCATATAAAGCATACCACAACCGCCCGCGCAAGTACAGAAATATTTTGTCTCCCTCCGTAATATGATAGAAAGACGGGAGGGCTGAGCATTGAAGAAACTAAAAGCGATAATTCTGGGCGGACTTGCCCTGCTGTGCCTTTATCTGTTCGCCATTTACCTGCGGGCAGACGGGGACAACATTATAAAAAGCACCATTTCTCTGGCATCGCCGGCACCGGAGGTGAGCTATCCTGCGAAAACGCCGCTGGACACGCCCGAGCCCGCCGCCTCGGAAGCTCCGGTCACGCCGACCATAATACCTACCACCATATCCGGCGGCATGGTCATCAAAAACTCCACCGACTATGACATTGACATAAACGCCATTGCGGATCATGGCTGCTCGCTGCGCCTTGAGCGCGATAAGCCGCAGATACTCATTATACACACCCACTCAAGCGAAGCATACTCCCCCGCCGGACTCGACAAATACGAGGATCTCGGCACCAACCGCACGCTCGACGCAAGCTACAGCGTTATCCGCATCGGAAACGAGCTGACCGCTATATTTGAAGCCAACGGGCTGAATGTCATACACGACACGCAGGTTTTTGACTATCCCAGCTACACCGGCTCATATAACCGAAGCTGCGAGGCGATAGAAAAGTACCTTGCGGATAACCCGAGCATAAAAATAGTCATCGACCTGCACCGCGACGCGCTCGGCTCGGACACCGTTACATACAAAACGGCGGCGACGGAGCAGGGCGTTTGCGCAAGTCAGGTGATGTTCGTAATAGGCAGTAACGCCAGCGGGCTCGAGCATCCGAACTGGCAGCAAAACCTCAGCCTTGCGGTTTATCTGCAAAACGCCGTTTGCCGGAGCTATCCGAGCCTTATGCGCCCCATACTGCTGACAAAATACCGCTATAACCAGCACCTCACCCCCGGTTCGATGATATTGGAGGTCGGGAGCAACGGCAATACTCTTCAGGAGGCGCTCGCGGCGATACGCCTTTTCGGAAACACCGCCGGTCCCGCGCTCGCGCAGCTCGTGGAGTAAGCGCTACTTATTATAATGTAGGAATAAAAATCCCTCCCTGTGTCAACCATGATAGCAAGGAGGGTTTTTTATGAAGGTTTTTGATATTATGAGCGACCACATCGTGACCGTAGGGCTCAGCGAGCCTGTGTCCGCGGCGGCAAGGCTTTTGAAGCAGTACAACATAGGCGCCGTGCCGGTGTGCGACAACAGGGGCAATCTGCGCGGCATGATAACCGACAGGGACATAACGGTCCGCTGCGTTGCAAACGGTCTGTCCACCGCCGAGACGAAGTCCGGAGATGTGATGACGCGCGGCGTTATAACCGTTAACGACAACGCCAACATCGGCGATGCCGCCCGACTGATGGCGGACGCGCAGATAAGGCGGCTGCCGGTGTGCCGAAACGGTGTGCTCGTCGGTATGCTGTCGCTTGCCGACCTTGCGCGAAACACCGACTGTGACACCGAGGCAGCGGAGGCTCTTTGTGAAATTTCAAAAAACATCCGCAGAGTGTAGCATTCGCTACAGTTTATCCTCGCCGTAACTATTATAATAAGCTCAGAAAGACAAAGAGTCTTGAAAAAACAAAGTGAATTTAAATGTGATCTTATTAGGAGGTAAATATTATGGCAAAGTGGGTATGCCCCGTATGCGGTTATGTTCATGAAGGCGACACTCCCCCCGAGAAGTGCCCCATCTGCAATGTTCCCGGCAGCAAGTTCACCCTGCAGGCTGAGGAGAAGTCCTGGGCAGCAGAGCACGTTGTCGGCGTAGGCAAAGTATTCGGCGAAGACGTTCCCGAGAGCGTCCGCGAGGAGATCGTCAGCGGTCTGCGCGCAAACTTCGAGGGCGAGTGCTCCGAGGTCGGTATGTATCTGGCAATGGCTCGCGTTGCACACCGCGAGGGTTATCCCGAGATCGGCCTGTACTGGGAGAAGGCTGCTTACGAAGAGGCCGAGCACGCCGCAAAGTTCGCAGAGCTCCTCGGCGAGGTCGTGACCGACTCCACCAAGAAGAATCTTGAGCTGCGCGTTGACGCCGAGAACGGTGCGACCGCCGGCAAGTTCGAGCTTGCAAAGCTCGCAAAGCAGTATAACCTCGACGCTATCCATGACACCGTTCACGAGATGGCTCGCGACGAAGCCCGCCACGGCAAGGCCTTCGAGGGTCTGCTGAAGAGATACTTTAAGTAAGAAGCAAAATTTTAAGGGGAAGCTGAGATCAGCTTCCCCTTTGTTTTTTGTTTATGCCATTGCCGGAACGGCGTATGTAAATGTCTCGTACTCTCCCTTAGAGTTAGGAACATCAACGCTCAATTCAAATCCGTCGGTCAGGTTTTCCGGATCAACGGCAACAACGCCTGCCGCCCTGATAGTTACAGTACTGCCAGCGCGCAGCAAACAGTTGCTTGTACCAATTTCCTTGATATAGGCTGCGGTTTCTTTGTCAACTTCAACCGCATATTCCATTGAAAATGTTTCACCGTCCTTATCATCAAGGGTATAGGAGTTAACGGGATATTCCTTGCCTTCGTACTTCAAAACGAAATTCGGCTTCCATTGGTCTTCAGAAAAGGGATCGCAAAAGCTCAGATAACCGCCGCGATCAATATTTGTGAGCGTAAATGTCAGGGACACAAAGCAATGCCCAGTGCTTGCAGCATACATAATGTTTGATTCATCGGTCGGAGTTAAATAATTTCCGTTACCGACACTGCTCAAATAGTATGCAAATTCGGCATTCTCCAAAGTGAACTGTGCTATATCGGTGGATGCCGTCTCGCCGACCGCAAGCTTCGCTTCCTCCTCGCCGCAGGCGCATAAAGCTAATATCATGGTCAGGGATAAAACAAGCGCTATTATTCTCTTCATTTTCACACCTCTTTCTTTAATATAACTGTCTTTTCAATCACAGGTTTCTCTTCAACGCCTACTATGACATAGCCTTTTTCTTTTGCACGAGCTGCAAAAG
>SFLE01000046.1 GCA_004553495.1 Clostridiales bacterium
ATGCCCCCAAGGTGCTCAACAATGTCGGCTTTGCATATCTCACCTGCGCCTGCATAGATACCGCTTCATTTGCAAGCAACATCGGGCTGTTCATCCTCGTCTTCGTCGTCGGCTCGCTGGTGTTCAACGGCGTAAGCGTCCTGCTCATGAAGCCGATGAAGGCGCTCGCCGTCAAGAGTGTAACGAAAGCCGCAAGCAACGCATAAAGCAAATTTCACAGCATTGTTATATTTCGCAATAGGCAGCCGTCGCAAGCGGCTGCCTGTTACGTTTTGGGGATAAATCAAGTTTGCATGGCTTGCAGTTTTATGCTCTGTTCAGCTCTTCCGCCAGCCTCCGCACGATCTGCTCATGCGCGGCTTTATCCTTTGCCATCTCATCCTCCACAAGTGCATCGTCGCGCATACGTTCTGCCTCGCGCGCCCAGACTTCAAAATCTGGCTTGGACATTTTACCTTTGCTCACACGGGCAAAGTATTTTTTATATGCTCTCTGATGGACTTTCCAAATGTCGTTGTTGTCGACTTTCTCTTTGAAGCTTTTTGCCGCGCCTATTTCGCGACAGGTCTTTCCGCCTTGACCCGGTGCCGGTTCATTGCAATATGAATATGTCGCACCCGGAGTCTGCAAAAACCACCGGCGACAGTTCGCGCAGCGCTTCGGAACAAATCCCTTTTGCAAGCCCTTCATCATCTCGACGTAGACGAAATCCAGCAGTCCGTTGAAGTACATCTTCTCGACAATCTCACACTCTCCCTGAACTTCGCCGCATATACGGTATTGGGTCTTTACCTGCGGTGCGTCGACCTTAGAATCAGCGCCGAGACTCACTCCGCTCACAAACGCGCCGAGGTTGTGCAGATAAATATCTCTCGTTCGCGCAGCTCCGTTCCGGGTAAGGGTGTCGTCGAGGGAAGCACAAAGAGTGGCCGGTCAAGGACGGTCGCCGTGGACAGCGACATCGCTGGACTCATAGCCTGCCTCTATACAGAGAAGGAGCGCGAAGCAAATGAGCGCGGGGAAGAAATAAGCGAGTACATATTCACGAACGAGTACGGCAAGCTCATTCATCCCGACACGTTCTCAAAGACTCTCCGCAAAATATATGACAGCATCGGTCTGCCGCACGAGTTTCATCTTCACACACTGCGGCATTATTATGTGACAACTCTCCTGCACAGCGGAGTTGATAAACAGACCATTGCTGACCTTGTAGGTCACTGCGATACGTCTTTCCTCGAGCGCACGTACTGTCACCCGCGGCTCGATAAGAAGCGCAGCGCAGCCGAAGCGTTTGCCGCCGTGCAGTTTGGCGAGTCTATAAGATCAAGACCGTAATTATTGTTGGTTTGGTAGAATTTCTCCTGCGTGCAAAAATAGTAATAGCTTTCTGTACCCGTTTGCAGTATGTTGTGTCTTCAAACCAGACCTCTACTCTGCCGAGGTCAACAGAAATGAAATGACAGATATGGCAAGCATAAGAAAACGCGGGAACAGCTACTTGATCATAGTCTCAATGGGCTATGACTGTGCTGGGAACAGACTCAAATCCATGCAGCAGACGGTGCATCCGCCTGCCGGCATGACGCCTAAGCAGACAGAGAAATGGCTCAACGAACAGGCTGTGCTCTTTGAGCTCAGCTGCAAGCAGCCGCCGCAGCAAACGGCATCCAACATGACTCTCGCTGAATACTCAAAGTACTGTTCGAGAACATCGCGCCAAACAAGCTCGCAAGCTCCACGGTGGCTCGTGAGAAAAGTGACATCGACAGGTTTCTTCCGCACATAGGTCACTACAAACTCACAGAGCTGCGACCGGAGCACTTCCGAAAGCTCTACGCAGCTCTGCGCAAAGAAAAGAATATGATAAACGGCAAACCGCTCTCCGAGCTGACCGTTGAGGGAGTCCACGCATGTCTATGCGGGATACTCAGCGATGCAGTGGAGAGCGGTTTGTTGGATCATAACCCTGCGTGGCGCACCTACAAGTATTCAAATATCGATAAAAAGCAGCAGGTCGTTGCCGACGAAGAGATACTGCAAAAGCTGATCTGCGCGCTGGATAAGGAAAGCATCAAGTACGAGACTTACTTCAAGCTCATCATCGCAACGGGGATACGGCGCGGCGAATGCTGCGGCATCAAGTGGAGTGACATTGACTACGCCGGGCGCAGCATACATATCTGCCGCAATGTAGTCAAGGTCAGCGGTGAGGATATCTGCATCAAGGAGCCGAAAACCAAAGCAGGCAATCGCTATGTGTACTTCTCACCTGAGATGGGGACGCTGCTGAAAGAGTACCGCCGCTACTGTGAGAACGAGGCACCGCACTATGAGGGGCGAACTATAACCGACAACGACTTTCTGTTCCGAAAGCATGAGCTTGATGAGCCGATGACATTCACATGGCGTTTCAAACTGATCCTCAGGAAAAATGATCTGCCATACAACCTGAACGTGCATTCACTCCGTCATACAAACGCGAGCTTACTGATTGCAAACGGCACAGACGTTGCGACGGTATCAAGTCTCCTCGGTCACGCGCAGGTCTCGACAACTCTGGACATCTACACTCACGCATTCGATAAGAACAAAAAAGCCGCCAGCGACAAGCTGCATAACGCGCCGGAGATATAAGGATAACAACCCCACGTCTCACCCGAGCCGTGGGGTTGTGGTACGCCCGACGGGATTCGAACCCACGACCTTCAGAGTCGGAGTCTGACACTCTATCCAGCTGAGCTACGGGCGCATTTGTGCTTAAGTATTATAGCAAATACCGCCGCCGCTGTAAAGCCATAATTTCCGCCCGAGTTCGGTCTGTATTGCGGCTGCCTCTTGACGCGGAGAGCAAAAAATGCTACTGTGTTCCGGGTGATAAAAATGGAATCGTGGGACGCATACAGCATTGACAGGATACCGACCGGCAAAAGCGTAGTCAGGGGCGAAAAGCACCCCGAAGGGCTTTACCACATGGTCGTTCACATAGCGCTGTTTAACTCCGAGGGCAAGCTGCTGATCCAGCGGCGGTGCATGCAAAAGCCGACATTCCCCGGAAAATGGGATGTGACGGTGGGCGGCAGCGCCATGTGCGGCGAGACGAGCCGCGAGGCGATGCACCGCGAGCTGCTCGAGGAGTTAGGCATAGACATCGACTTTTCTAAGACCCGCCAGCGGCTGACCGTCAATTTTGAGGACGGCTTTGACGACTACTACATAGTCAAAAGAGACATTGACCTTGCCTCGCTGCGCTTTCAGCCCGAGGAAGTCATGGATGCGCGCTGGGCAGCTCTCGACGAGATATGCGAAATGATAGACTCCGGCGAATTTATTCCGTTTATGAAAAGCTTCATCGCGTTTCTTTTCGAGATGAAGGACGGCGTAGATAACCTCAATATGTGAAAAAGCTCTCCGCCTTTGAGCGGAGAGTTTTTTCATCTCTTTATTCTTCCATATCTCCATCCGGCTCTTCTTTGAGCTCGTCAATTTCTTCATCGGGTTCCTGCTCGTGACCGCTATAGCTGAGCGGTCCTCCGGAAATGAGCTTTTTATGCGAAATTTTTTTCGTTATGCTGCCCGCGACCCCCTTTACGAGCGCCTGAGCCGCAAGGTGCTTTCCTATAATGGCGGCAAGATCGGTCTCCGGCGACAGATCGGACACCGTGCCCTCCATGATGGACAAACTGCGCCAGAACATTGTGAGCGATTTGGGTAACTTTATTCCGAAATCGCGCGCTATGCGGTAGAGGTCGGCTAAAATATCTACGGTGCTGCTCATCTCCGCCATGGAAATGACGCGGTACTTATCGAGATAAACGCGCATACGCTCGTAGTACGCCTCTTTATCCAGTTCCGGATCGTGCTGGCATATCTTCAAAACGGCATCGGCAAAGCCGAGGTAGTCGTTGCTGAATATCGCCTTCATGCACACCTTTATGAGCTCGGCATCGGTAACGGTGAGCGTTCCCATCATACCGAGGTCGAGCCAGACTATGCGCCCGTCCCAGACATGGACATTGCCCGGATGCGGGTCGGCGTGGAAAAACCTGTCCTCGGCAAACTGCTTTATGTAATTATTTATGAACTTCGTGCAGACCTCGTGTACATCATATCCCTGCGCCTCAAGCTGCACCTTATCGGTCAGCTCAAACCCGCCGATGTACTCCATGACAAGGATATGCTTTGTGGAAAGCTCATCATAAACTCTGGGGCAATACACATATCTGATGCCCTCGATATTCTCGCGCACACGGCGGATATTCTCCGCCTCGCGCTCAAAGTCCATCTCCTCCTGAGCGACAGCCCACACCTCGTCCATCGTATCGCCGAGGTCCATGACATTGTTTATTTTCTTTATCTTTACGACATTCAAAGCCGCCTTTAAAAGGCGCACATCGCGCTCCATTACGGAATATATCTCCGGACGCTGGATCTTAATCGCAACGCGGGTGCCGTCGAGCAGCAGCGCCTCATGCACCTGCGCTATGGACGCAGCGCCGAGCGGATAAGGCATTATCTGCTTAAACACCTTGTTCCACGGCTGCCCGTATTCCTCGGTGATGATCTCCCTTATCTGGGCTGTGACGAGCCGCGAGGCATCGGTCCGCAGATCCTCAAGCTTTTTGCAGTGCTCCATGGGGATTATCTCGGGATGCATTGAAAGGAGCTGACCGAGCTTTACGAAGGTGGGTCCCAGCTCCTTGAGCATTTCGCACAGCTCATCGGGACTTATCCCCTGCGTTACCTTGTATTTTCTTATTACCTTTACTATTTCAAACAGGCGCTTTGCATCTGCGCCGGTCTCCATTACCGCATTTGCCATCAGTTATTTTACCTCAATCCAATGATGTATCGAGAATATAGCAGGTATGCGTGACATTGCCGTCGTCGGTAAAGCTCACGATGCTGCCCTCGACCGTTTTATATGTGTCCGGCCGTACCGCGAGGACAAGGGATGTATCCTTTTCCCAGAGATAGACCGCGTTTTCGTAGCTTATATCGCCGCTGCGCAGACCGACGCGCACCGTCATACTGACATTTTCGTAGTTATACTCCTGCGCGTCTTCAATGTTTATCCTGCCGAGTTCGACCGGCTCGGTCGCGGGATCGAGCATATATCCGCTTTGCTTTTTGCCCTTGGCATCAACAAACTTGACGGCGGTGAATCCCGTTTCCTCGGCTGAAGCGTCTATCTCCAGCGCCTCGGGCTTTACGAGATACAGCGTGCTTTTTCCCGTCCATACCCACGCGCAGCCCTCATGCTGCTTCATTATATCGGCAAACCGCGAATAGTCGGCGCGGCAGGCAGCCTGAGCCTCCGCGGGTGTCTTCGCGTTGAGGTTGTCAACCTTGAGAACATACACCGGCGCGACCTGACTTATCTTATAACGGTGCACTCCGAATATGACACCGAGAACGATCACC